>JAYVCO010000572.1:0-9158 GCA_043749935.1 Planctomycetia bacterium | reverse complement strand
GGCCACGTTGCGGTCCCTGGGAGCGGTTGACGGTGGGCCCTTTTCCGAGCTTTCGCTGCACACGGCCACCGTCGCGCTATCGGTCGTGGCGGGCTTCATTTCGCAAATTCCCGGTGGATTGGGCATGCGCGAAGGCGTTTCGGCCGAGCTGATTGAGCCTCAATATGGCCCGGCGATCGCGATTGTGTCGGCGATCATATTTCGGATCGTGTTGCTAGTGTCGGAGCTGGTGATTTCGATTATTCTATATGCAGTGGGTTGGCTGCGGACACGCAAGCCTGCCGCGGTAGTCGAAGCCTAACTCAGTGCCTTCGGCAACCGCTTGAAGACCGCAAGCCTCGCGGCCGTCGGTCGCTCAAAAAAACCGAAAGCGGTTGCCTTCCTAGAGCGCGGCCATCTCCTTAGCACACGCGTGTCGTCTCTTATGCTATCCATCGTTATCCCCGTCTTGAACGAACGCGAAAGCCTGGAGAGCTTGCATCGCGAGCTGGACGAGGTAGCGCGAGCCAACGATTATGACCTCGAGATGATTTTCGTCGACGATGGATCAATCGATGGATCTTGGAAGACCATCGGCAAGTTGGCCGAAAACGATCCGCGTGTTCGCGGCTTGAGGTTTCGCCGCAACTTTGGCAAGACCGCCGCGCTCTCGGCAGGGTTCAAAGATGCACGGGGAGAGCTGGTGCTAACGTTGGATGCCGACCTGCAAGACGACCCGTACGAAATCCCTCGGTTTTTGCACGTGATGGCGACCGATGAGCTTGACGTCGTGAGCGGTTGGAAAAAAGTGCGCCACGATCCTTGGCACAAAGTCCTCCCGTCGCGCATTTTCAATGTGCTGGTGAGCTGGATGACGGGCGTGAAGCTGCACGACCACAACTGCGGCATGAAATGTTATCGACGCGAGGTGTTGGGCGAGATCAAACTCTATGGGGAGTTGCACCGCTTTGTGCCCGTGCTGGCCGCGGCGCGCGGCTTTGCCGTCGGAGAGCTCGTCATCACCCACCGGCCGCGCAAATTCGGACGATCAAAATATGGCTTGCGACGACTGGTAACGGGCTTTCTTGATTTGCTGACGGTCAAGTTTCTAACGGGTTTCGGCCAACGCCCCCAGCATCTGTTGGGCGTCATCGGATTGATTTCGTTCGCGTTTGGTGGCTTGGGTCTCTTGTATCTGGCCGGATACTGGGTTGTAGGACAGGTAAATCCTGAGTGGAACCTGCCGCCGCTGCACCAGCGTCCGGCCGTCTTGTATTCCATGGCCGCGTTCTTGGTCGGAGGCCAACTGATGTCGATCGGATTCCTGGCTGAATTGATCACCGCCTACCATTTTCGGGATGCGGACCTCTATTCCATCGCGGATCGTACCGGAGAACATGCGGAAAGCCGTCGATCATGAGTCAGACCAGCGAACTTACGCCGCAACTCCGTTGGAGCATCTATTTCCTGTTCATCACCATCGCCACGGGCGCGATGCTGGGTCGTATTCTGGCGGTGAACTCCGTCGATCTAGTTGCGCTGGAAAGCCATTTGCACCGTGAAGGACGCAAGGACTGGCAGCGCCAACGACCTTTTCTAAGCGCCAATGATCGCAGCCGTTGGGCCACCGTTCGGTCCTTGGTCGAGCAAGGCACCTACGCGATCGACGACGTCGTCGCCGAGCGCGGCTGGGATACGATCGACATGGTCAAGCATCGCGGCCGGGATGGCGAGGAGCACCTGTACTCCAGCAAGCCCCCTCTGTTTGCCACGCTGATGGCCGGCCCCTATTGGCTCATCAACCGAACGACTGGCGCCACGCTAGCCGATCAGCCTTATGAAATCGGCCGCCTCATGCTGGTTCTCATCAACGTCCTGCCGATGCTCGGGTACTTCGTATTACTCGCGTTGTTGGCTGATCGTTTTGGAAAGACCGATTGGGGACGCCTGTTCATGATGGCCACGGCGGCATTCGGCACTTTCTTGACGACGTTCGTGATCACGATCAATAATCACATCCCGGCAGCCGTGTGCGTGGCTGTCACGTTGTATGCGGCCATGCGTATTTGGTACGATGGGGAGCGCTCACTGCGATACTTTGCAGTTGCCGGATTCTTTGGCGCATTCGCCGTCACCAATGAACTGCCGGCGCTTTCGCTGTTTGCGCTACTCTCGGTGGCGCTCGTCTGGAAAGCCCCTCGCGAGACATTCGCGGCCTACCTTCCCATGGCGCTGGTTGTCGCGGCCGCCGCTTTTGGCACCAACTACATCGCCCACGATAGCCTGCGACCGCCCTACGCGCATCGTAGCGAAACCGACCCGGCCGACAATTGGTACGATTACACCTACGTGCGCGACGGTAGAACGCGCGAAAGCTATTGGCGTGACCCGGTGGGGATTGATCGCGGCGAACCGTCCGCCGCGCGCTACGCGCTGCACGCCACGATTGGACATCACGGCATTCTGTCGCTCACCCCAGTTTGGGTTCTGAGTATCTGGGGATTGGCATTGCTTTGGAAAACGCCCGGGGAAAGACAACTTGTTTTGTTCATCGCGATCCTGTCGCTAACATGCCTGGCCTTCTATTTGAGCCGGCCGCAAATGGATCGCAATTATGGCGGCATGACTAGCGGGTTTCGCTGGATGTTTTGGTTTGCACCCCTATGGCTGGTGGCCTTGCTGCCCGCCGCTGACCGGCTGTCGACTTCGCGCGTGGGCCGTGGATTCGCCCTAGTGCTGTTGGGCCTTTCGATTGCCTCGGCCAGCTACCCGACCTGGAACCCTTGGACGCACCCCTGGCTCTGGCACCTGTTTGCCTATCTCGGCATCACTGCATAGCTGGCGAGGAAAGGCGGTTTCGGATTAGCCGTTCGGAACCAATTCCAAGTCACTCCAGGCGGCGCTCAATGGCGCTTCCAGCGTGATTTCGATTCGAGTCGTGGGGTGGATAAACGACAGCGCGCGGGCATGAAGCGCAATCGGCCGCAGTCGCTCCTCGTCAACATGCGGGCCGAAGGGAATCGTCGAGCCGTAATGCGCATCGCCGACAATCGGATATCCACGAGACGCCGCTTGAACTCGCACCTGGTGCGTGCGTCCGGTTTCGAGTTCGACTCCCAGCCAGGACCCGTACCGATTTGTGCCGATCGTTTGGTAGTGCAGAATAGCCTGTTGACCATCTGCATGCGTGCTCTCGACCACCTGCGTCCGGGGCTGGCCATGAACCTTCCAGAGACAATCCGTCCATGTGCCGGCCGACGGCTCGACGACCGACTCGACGCAGGCCCAATACGATTTTCGGATTTGACGCCGCTCGAACTGGCGTGAAATCTGCCGGGCAGCCCTGCGCGTTTTTGCGAAGATGATCGCGCCCGATACCGGACGATCCAGGCGGTGGGGAATTCCCAGGTAGACGGGTTCCGACTCCGCTTGGCGCAAGGCCAGGTAGGCCTTGAGTCGCACTTCCAGGCTGTCGAATTGCGGCGGGGCTTGCGTTGCCACGCCAGCCGGCTTGTTGACGGCCAAAACGGCATCGTCTTCCAAAAGGATTTCGAAGCCCAACTCGGACATCGGAATCGAATCTCCTGAAACGGAAAAGAGAAAAGGGTATCCGCTCTCAAAAAAGAACGGATACCCTCGTAATCAATCGTTGTTGGTTGGCAATTACTAGATCTGACCCGCCGGTGGCACGACAAACGGCGCGCGATATTCGCGAGTCAGCATCGCATCGGCGGCCGAATTGTCCGCGAACTTCTCGTTGATGGCATCCACGGCCAGATTCATACCGAGAGCCAACGGAGTTGTCTTCGCGTCCAAATTGTTGTCGGTCAGATGCTGAGTGAACCGTTCGTACGTTTCCACCAAGTGCTCCGGGCTGGACATGCTCTGCAACCGCTCTCGCAACTCGACCGCGGGCATCGAGGTTCCCAGGCGATACGAAATGTTGCCCAAGTGGCACAAGGCGCTCGACAAATGGCCTTCCAAAATCTCGGCGTTAAGCTCTTCGCGCTTGCGGCTGCGAACGGCATTCAAGAAATTGCCGTAGTGATCGCCCCCGCCGCTAAAGTCGTGGACTTTATTGCCGTCCTTGTCGAAGGCCGAGCCGTTGCTATAGCTAGTCATCACCACATAGCCGTCGGTGCCCTCGAAAATGACACCGACCGTGGCCTCTTTGTAGGGTTCGGTTTTCAATCCACGCACTTCGAACACCAGCGCTTTGTCGCCGTAGTCGTGAATGATCATCTGCGTGTTGGCCGCGTCGCCAGCGTCTTCGTAGCCCAATCGCCCGCCATAGCTCAACACCGAGTTGCTCAACTTGTCGACGCCCAATCCCCAGCGGCACAAGTCCATCTGGTGAATGCCTTGGTTGCCCAAGTCGCCGTTCCCATAAGGAAACTGCATGTGCCAGTCGTAGTGCAAATTGCGACGCGTCAAAGGAGCGTACTGGGCGGGACCCAACCACAGATCATAGTTGACGCTTTTTGGTGGCTCGTAGGTGCCCTTGGGGCCGATCGACCCACGGCGCTTGTAACACAATCCTCGCGCGACCTTCAGTTTTCCGATCTTCTCGTCGTGCACATACTGCATGGCATCTTGCATGCCCTTGTTCGAGCGACATTGAGTGCCGGTTTGGCAAATTCGATTGTATTTGCGAGCCGTCTCCACGATGCGCCGGCCTTCGCTGACGTTGTGGCTGACGGGCTTCTCGACGTACACATCTTTGCCGGCCTGCATGGCCCAAATGCTCACCAGCGCATGCCAGTGATTGGGCGTGGCCGTGCTGACGACGTCGACACTCTTGTCGTCAAACGCCACGCGCATGTCTTCCACGATTTTTGGCTCACGCCCTTGCTTCTCGGCAACCGCTCGCGCGCGATTCTTCGCGATGTTGGCGTCGACATCGACGATGTACAAGACTTCGGTGTCGGGTCGGCTGGCAAATGTTTTCAGATGGTCGCCGCCACGCCCGCCGCAACCCACGACCGCCACGCCAAGCTTTTCGTTGGGGCTCTTGATTTTGGGCTTTTCGTCGGCCGCGAAAATCGAGGTGGTCGAACCGGCCGCAACGGCGGCTGCCGCGGCGAACATCGAGTCTTCTAAAAACTGCCTTCGTGTGCGCTCGGACATCGGGGGCTCCTTATCGGTTGGAAGGTTGAGCTGGCATGCCGGGGGGTGGCTGGGGGGACAATCCACTTAGAATAACGCAAAGCCGGGCGGTTGTCAGCCAGGGGGCGGCGGAAGTCCGTCAATTCGCGGGTTCAGCCGTATCGCGCGAATATGCGGTCCAAAACCCGCGGAAACAGCCGGTTCATCCACACCAACAGCTTGCCGGACGCACTAATCACGATCTCGTGTCGGCCGCTGCGGATCGACGTAACGATGTGCCGGGCCACGACCTCCGAGGGCAGTCCGCGAGGTTTGGGCCAGGGCGCTTTCGCGGCGCCGATTGCACTCTCGAAGAACTCGGTCTGAGTCGTGCCTGGGCTGACAACGAGCAGGTCAATCCCCAGCGGGGCGAACTCTGCTCGCAATGACTCACTGAGGCCCTGCAGAGCAAATTTGCTCGCACAATACTCGGTGTACAGGGGAATGCCCCGATGGGCCAGGATCGAACCGACATTGACCACGATCGGCCGGTTTCCCGCCTTCAGAACAGGAAGAGCGAGGCGGATCATCTCCGCGGGTGCGAAGAAATTGACGTCCATGACCTTTTGCAATCGCTCCGGCGTAGCGTCCGCAAAACGCCCGAGCGCGCCGCTGCCGGCGTTGTTGATCAATAAATCAAGTCCACCAAAACGCGCTAACGCACGTTCCAAGGCCGCTTGTCGGACGTCTGTCTGCGTGACGTCGCCGGTGAACGTTTCGATCTGGCCGGGAGCATCGGCCAAGGAGGCGGCCAACTCCGCTAGTTTTTCGGGACGCCGTGCCAACACCAACAGTCGAGCGCCTTGGCGGACCAATTGCGTTGCTAGGGCCCAACCGATGCCGCTCGATGCTCCCGTCAGAATACCGCGACAGCCGGAAATAGATCGTCGTGCCATGGGGGCTTCTGTCGGTGTGGTGATTCGCCCTTGGCTCGATTTTCTGACGCTCAGCCGCGGTTTTTCTCGCTGGCGTTACTCGAGTCGCCATTGAACGAGGATTTCGGCAGCGCGATGGGCAGGATCGCCGGCGTGGAGTGGCCATTGGCTTCCGCCTTGTCCGCGCCAGAAAGTCCATGAGGACGAATGATCGTATCGGGCCCACGAAAATGGCCTAAGACCCGTTGGGGGACGCGGCAATGGACAATGACCTGAGTGTCTGTGTAACGTTTCGACAAAACTTCTCCGTGGCTTGCCAACATTGCCAGCAGCCGACCATTGTCAATTCGCGTTTCCACGTCGACGTCCAGAAACCCATGACTCAAAGCCTGGCTCACCGCAAGAGCGAGGTTTTCGATGCCTTTGCCGGTATACGCGCTGATCGGCAGAGCATGGGGATATCGGCTCAATAGGCCCGCCAATTGGGCTCGATCCACGGCGTCGACTTTGTTGAGCACAAGCAACGTGTCTTTGGCCTGGATGCCGAGTTCTTCGAGAACCTCGTAGACCACTCCAATCTGCTCCAACGCGGCTGGATTGCTGGCGTCGGCAACGTGAAGCAGCAAATCGGCCTGGCGCGATTCTTCGAGCGTGGCCTTGAAGCTGGCGATCAAATGATGCGGCAGATCGCGAATGAAACCGACCGTGTCGCTCAAGAGCACGGGACCCCAGCCGGGCAATTGCCAACGCCGCGTGCGAGTATCGAGCGTGGCGAACAACCGATTCTCGGTCAGCACGTCCGAACCGGTCAGTGCATTGAGCAAGGTGCTCTTTCCCGCGTTGGTATATCCGACCAACGAGACGGTCATGCGATCGCTGCGAGCCGCGACCTCACGTTCCTTGCGACGTTCGATGACCTTCAGCTCCGCGCGCAGGTCGCTGATTCTCTTTTCGACCAGCCGGCGATCGACTTCCAATTGCTTTTCGCCAGGCCCGCGCATGCCGATACCCATTTTGAGCCGCGACAAGTGATTCCACATCTGCTTCAGTCGCGGCAAGGAATATTGCAATTGCGCCAGCTCGACCGCAAGCCTGGCCTGTGTGGTTTGTGCCCGGCTGGCGAAAATATCGAGGATCAACTCGCTACGATCCAAGACTTTCACACCCGTGGCTTCTTCCAGGTTGCGAGTCTGCGCCGGCGAAAGATCGTTGTCGAATAGAATCACGTCGGCGTCCGACGCAGCGGCCAGTTGCTTTAGCTCCTCGACCTTGCCCTTGCCCAGATATGCGGTCACGTCGGGAGCCTGGCGATTTTGAGTCAGCTTGCCAACGACTCGCGAGCCCGCCGTGGTGGCCAGTCCTTCTAGTTCTTCGAGCGGATCACCTTGGTGGGTGTGATGCGGCAAAAGAACGCCCACAAGAATCGCCGCCTCACTGGCGACGCTGTCTACGCGGTTCATTTCTGTCACGGGCGTTGATTTCCTCCAAGGGACAGTCGGTTTTCTACCGACAATTGTAGTCTTTTAATTAGAGACGAGCGTTCACCCAATCGAGTTCAAATCGGTTTGCCAGCGAATTCGCCGGAAAAATGCCATCAAGAAATTGAGTCGGGCTTCCTGTCGGTGGTAACTATCAACAGACACTTTAGCGTCCTGAGGGGTTCATCGTCATTCCATCTCGCCGGCAAACAAGTGGCAATAGCTTTCGTAACGGCGCAAGTCCAGGCGGCCGTCGGCGACGGCGTCCTTTACCGCGCACCCATCTTCGTGGGTGTGCGTGCAGTTCGGAAATCGACAGAAGTTGACGTATGGTCGGATGTCGCGAAAGTACCCGCCGACTTCCGCTGGAATAACATCCCAGAGTTGGAACTGGCGAATACCGGGAGTGTCGACGACATATCCGCCAGACGCGAGCGGCCATAGCCTGGCCGTAGTCGTGGTGTGGCGGCCTTTTTGCGTTTCCTCGCTTACTTCGCTGACTCGCAGGTGCAAGCTTGGATCCACCTGGTTGATCAATGAAGATTTGCCGACACCGCTCTGTCCTGCAACGACACTGGACGAGCCGGCCATGGCGCGCCGCAAACGGTCGATCCCCAAACCGGTTGCCGCCGAAAGCAACAGCACGCGGTAGCCCATTTGGCTATACGCTCCGATCAGTGGTTGCAGCGAGGCGGGATCCACCAGGTCGATTTTGTTGATGCAGATCAGCGGCCGCAGCCCGGCTTTGTGTGCGCTAATTAGAAATCGATCGATCAGATTCGGTTTCAGATACGGCTCGGCGGCGCTGCCGATGATCAGCAGTTGGTCGACATTCGTAACCAGGATTTGCCGACGGCCGCGCGTCGAACGGCTGAGCACAGTCTTGCGCGGTTCAACACGTTCGATGACGCCTTCGTGATTCGGCTCCGGTCGAAACAGCACACTATCGCCAGCCGCGACGACATGGCGTTGATCGGTACTGAGCGTTTTGAGGAGCCGGCGCGTCGCACACTTGTAGAGCGAGCCATCTGCGGCTTCCACATGGCTGATCAGCCCGTGTACACCCAACACGCGCCCCCGAAGCATGACCGCTTCGTCGACGTCAAGTACGACACCGTAACCAGCGTCTTCGCTCTCGGTGGCTTCGCCAGATACGGTTCGCTTGCGGGTGAGATCTCCCTTGCCGCTAATGCGCTCGCCGCGAATAGCGTCTTGCCCGCCATCGGCGCCTTCGGCGTGAAAGCGGCGCGTCCAGTCGTCAGACCGAGCCCGCTGGGCACGATTCTTGCGAAATTCAGCGCGAACCCTTGGTTTCTTTTTTGCTGCCATCAAAAGTGGCCTGCACCTCCGTGCGGCATGGTTTACACCGGCCGATTAGGATCTTTGATTTGGCCTTCGCTGTCATCCAGAACGTCAAATCGTCCGGGATGCGAACTGCTCGGGTCTCGCGGTTCCGGCCCGGAGCGTTTTCCCTTGACTTCCAAGCCGGCCCGCTCCAAGAGCGACTGTTTCATCAAGTCCGCCGTTTGATCATCGACTGGTGGCGGCCCCACTGCGCCCAAATCGTGAGGCGAGTAACGAACGTCATAGCGATGCTTTGCGATCGAAAGTTCGTCGCCCGGATCGAGCCGCTTTTCGCTGACCCGCGACCCGTTGACTTTGACGCCATTGCGGCTCTTCA
>JAYVCO010000571.1:0-5597 GCA_043749935.1 Planctomycetia bacterium | reverse complement strand
ACGTGAGGTGTGTTTGAGGGAACCGTGGGCTCGGTCGCCCACGGCTATACGCCTAGGCCGCTGGCGCGGCCCAAGATGTGTAGAACAACAGGGGCGGTGCCCCTGGCTTTCATAGGTTGGGCCGTTGGCCCACGACAAAGATTTTCGAGCGGCGATTCTCGTGAGACGAGGCGTCAATGCCGCTCGATTATTTCAGCCGCTCGATCGTTTCAGCCGCCAAGCTTACTTCTGGCGCTGAGCCATTTGATGGCGGGCTGCTTGCATGCCGGCTGAGAGCACGGGGTCTTCCGAACCTTTGACGGACTGTTGCCCGGCAACGGGCTTGGCCGTTTGTTGCACGACGATGTCGGGTTGGACACCTACGTGGCTAATCGGATGGCCGTTCGGAGAGTAGAACTTGGCCGTCGTCAGACGCACGCCCGAGTTGGCGGCGGTGAGCGGAAAAATACCTTGCACGGAGCCCTTGCCATAGCTGCGCCGGCCCACCAAAACGCCCCGGCGATGATCGCGAATCGCACCGGCAAAGATCTCGCTGGCGCTGGCACTGTCGCCATCGATCAGCACCACGAGCGGAACTCGCCAGGTGCCGGCCTTGTGGGCCGTGTAGTTGAAATCCTCCAGCGAGCTGCGACCGCGGGTGGAGACGATCACGCCATCCTCAACGAACTTGTCGGCAACTTCGACCGAGCTGGTCAATAATCCACCAGGATTGCCCTGGAGGTCCATGATCAGGCTGCGCATCCCCTCGCGATGCAGCTTCCAGAGGGCTGCGTCCAAATCGCGGCTGGTCGTCTTCTGGAAGCAGGTCAGCTTCAAGTATCCGATACCCGCTTCGGCATCGAGAATCTTAACGTCGTCGACGCTGGGCACTTCGACATGTTCGCGGCGAACGGTCAAACGGCGAACCAGGTCGTCCGGCGTGATCGTCGTCACGCTGACCATGCTGTTTTCTTTTCCTTGCAGCAAGTCGGCCGCCTGGTCGGTGGACATTTCCGCCGTGACCTTGCCATCGACTTCGGTAATGCGGTCGCCGGCACGAATGCCAGCCCGATCGGCCGGGCTGCCGGTGATGACTTTGACGATCTGCAAAGCACCGGTGTTGGCCTTCAATTCGATTCCCAGGCCGACAAAGTTACCCTCGATCTGCGAATAGACGTCGGTTAGCTGGTCGCTGGTCAGGTACGACGAATAGGGATCCAACGCGCCGATCGCGCCGCAGGCATATTCCATCGTCACCGCGGCGGGGGGCAGGCGCAATTGCTGGTTGCCCAGTTGCACGGCGGCCGAGACGGCGTCGATGGCTTGCTGACGGGTACGCAGCGTGCGCGTGTTGACGACCCGACGCAATTGCAGGACGAAGGCGTCCAATTGCGCGGGTGATTGGCCACGCAGGTGGCGTTGCTGGAAGGACTTTTCCTTCACGGCAACCTCCAAATCCTGCGTGCCTCGGGCTACGAGCAGGGCCCAATCTGGCTCACTGACGTAGTGCGATTCGATTTTCACCAAGACTTCTGAATACAATCCGAGGGCTTGCCGTTCGGCGAGCGACGAGAGTGCCCGCAAAAAGCTCGAGTCGCTATAGCGGCGGCTCAGATCGTAGTGGATTTTGGCCAGATCGTGGCGCTTGCCAAGCGTGCCGTCATCTGGAAAGTCGCGTAGCGCTTCTTCATAGACGGTCAGCGCTTCGCCCCAACGCTGTTCGGTTTCGAACTGCCCTGCTCGGCGCAAAAAGCCATCAATCGGGTCCGCGCTCAGTTCGTGCGCGGCCGGAGAGGTGCCCGTCGGAAGAATTCGAAGCTGCGCCGAAGCGGGGGCAGCGAGCCCCAGCCACAGCAGCGAATAGACCAGCCAATTCGCCCGCGGGTTGAACATTCGTCCCATGCTTTCCGTTTCGCTCCAAAGCGTTCGGGCGCATTCGCTACGCCGTATCTGGCCCACAGGTCCAGGGCCGGTTCCACACCGAGCCCGCGGGACAGACGCGAGACGCTTAACATCGTGATGTCGATCAAAATGGCGGCCGGAAAGGCGGGTCTAGGGCTTCGGCCAGATTCAATATAGGACACGAATGGGCGCGAGTCAAAAATCGCTCGGAAGATTTTTTTCACGCTCGATACCGCGTATCCCTTACAAGTGTCGCCACGGGGTGCTCCGCGAAGCGAATGCACCACGGGTACGCAAAAAATCATCCGCGACACTTGCGCCTGAATCATCGAAAACGCATGCAATGCTCGCGATGCACGATGCGCCGGCTGCCGGACTCTTGGTCAAATACCCCTTTCAGGCAGTACAACCGACACGCCTGGCGCGGTTGCCAACAAACGGGCTCGGTACCAGACTCGGCAACTCGACGGGGCCGATGAATCTCGCCGTTCGGTAGAAGGGCTATCAATAAGATCCACACAATCGTCCGCTCCGTCACATTTGGTAGTTGCACCTCTGTAAAACAAGCATCGCCGAGAGATCCTCGCTGTTGTTGTTTTCAGCGCTGCGATATTGGCAATCGATCTCTTTGGTGAAATCGTAATTTGACTGAATCGGTTTGACTGCATCGGATTACGACATAAATTTTATCCGGAAGCTGCCTCTTTAGGACCTTGGCTAGAGCCATGCCGCTTTGCGGCCATCGCACCGTTGGATTGAACAGTCCAACTCACGTTGCAAGGCATTTTAACGAATCATCAAGAGCTCGATCTTAATCTGATGCAAACTCAATTTTATTCTTCAAAACCGGCGCGCTCGAGCGTGCTCGTCAAGGCGCACGGCGGACTACCAAGAGCGGATCGCCGCGGAGCTGCCGCCGTTGAATTTGCGCTGGTCGCCCCGCTGTTGATCTTGACGATCGTGATGCCCATTTTCGAATTTGGCCGCGGCATGATGGTTTCTGAACAGTTGACCCATGCGGCCAGGGTTGGTTGTCGCGCAGGTCTTCTGCCGGGCAATTCGTCATCGACCGTGACATCGCTCATCAATACGAATTTGAGCGGTCAAGGAATCAGCAATGCCACGGTCACGGTCAATGTCAATGGAGCGGCAACGGACGTCAGCGCCGCCAAATTGGGTGACACCGTCACGGTCACCATCAGCGTGCCGTACAGCAGCATCGGGTGGATGTCTGGACAATTCCTGGCCGGCCGGCGACTGTCCGCAAACGTATCGATGCTGCACGAATAGTTTGCCGTTGTTTGCTCCTTTCTACGAACTTCAACATTTCCGTCGAGGACATACGATCATGGGCTTGAATGTCAAGAACCGTTCCGGAGTGCGACGCGGCGCCGTGGCCCCCCTTGTCGCAGTGCTCATTGTGCCGCTCTTGGCCATGGTCGCGTTCTGCGTCGATCTCGGCTACGTGGTTCGCGTGAAGACCGAATTGCAAAATGCGGCCGACGCGGCGGCGCTGGCCGGTGCCGCGAATCTGATGACGCCGACATTCGCTGGGATTTCCAACACCACGACGGCGGCCAATGCGAGCATGACGAGCGCCAGGACAATCGCGAAGAAATTTGCCCTTTTGAATTCGGCTGGGAGTGCGCCGTTGAATCTGCTCGATGCCGATATCGTCGTCGGGTATATGGCCAATCCAACGAATCAACAGCAGTCGCTCTCCGCCTGGTCGGCGGGCAACTCCTTGCCAAACACCGTCCAGGTCATGCTCCGCCGCGATAGCACGGCGAACACGCCCGTCTCGCTGTTTTTTGCGCGAATCCTGGGAATCAGTACCTGGAACTGCACTGCCTCGGCAACGGCTGCTTTCGTGCAAGGTTCCACGGTGACCGGCTTCAAGAGCAATGGACCCAATGGACTCTTGCTGCCGCTCGCAATTGACGCCAGTTACTGGAATAGCTTCATTGCCACCGGCCAATCGCCCGACGGCACGACATCCGATACCTATTCGGTGACCCTTCCCTCTTCGTCAACGGGTGCTCCGGGCAATGTTTCCAGCAACGCCGACGGCATACCCGAGTTCAACAATACCTATCCGAACAACAACTCTCCTGGCAATTTTGGCCTGGTTGACATTGGTCCGCCGTCGAATAGCACGCCTACGTTTCGAGATTGGATCGACAGCGGACCCACACAAGCCGATCTCAGCTACTTCGGAAGCAACGGACTGCAAGCCACGCCCAGTTCTCCGGCAACACTCAAAGGTGGACCGGGCCTGAAAAGCACTTTGATAAGCGACCTGGCCAGCATTGTCGGTGAGCCGCGAATTGTGCCGCTCTTCTCGAACTATTCTGGAAACGGCAGCAACACGCAGTATACGATCATCGGGTTTGCCGGGATTACCATCGTTTCCGCGACCGGACACGGCAGCAACATTCAACTCGTCGTCCAGCCGATGGTCGTGACGGATCTAACCGCAACGACCGGGACGGGCAGCGGCAGCCAATTTGTCTACCCGCAAACACCGCTCACTTTGACGCGGTAGCAGTCTGTTGATTTACTCAACAGGCTGCGGCATCGCAGAGATGCGATGACAAAAAGCGACGTGAGTCGTTATTTTGCGAGCCGTGCGGAGCTTAGCTCCGCACTTGGTGAAGTTGAAAAACGCCACAACGGCATCTTTCACGGGGTCGTTGGTCCGATAAACCGCTCAGCCTGCACAACCCCCAAGTTCGGCGCGACGGCCAGCAATCAGCACCCGCGGACCAGCCCAAAGGACGAGCTTGGTTACCCGCTAGTCCGCCACTGGGCGTTCTTGCGCCGAGGCAAGCTTTCGGTCGGCAACGCAATAGAACCGAATCAGCGGTTGCTGGGGATCGTTTGTCCGATACGTCAGCTCGATTTTAACGGGTCCAATCAGTTGGTTGGCATCCAGCTCGGCAACGATGGTTCGGCTCTTACCCGGCTCTACGATGATTTCGACTTCCTTTGTCGACACGCAGTCACAACCGTTGTTTGACTTTCGCAAGATCAAGCGCCGGCCCCCGGCATTGCGTATCGCGAACTGGGCGTGGAGCGTTTGGTCTGGCCGAACTTCGCCAAAATCCCACTCCGGTTGGTCTATCACGATGACAGGATAGGCCAAGGCGCTCGTCGAAACGCCAAACGAGCTGGCAACGCTGTTCACAATAAGGCACAGCACAAACAAGCCCAGGGCCATGCCTAATGCGAGTCGAGTTAGCATGGAGGCAGCCAGTCCGAGCAGGGGGACCCCGTCATTGGACAAGCTGCGTGACCGGCTGAACGCCATCCAAGAAACCCAGGTCCTCATCATAATGGGCTCCGCCACTTCCCGAAAACGTAAGTGTATTCCCGACGGCGACGCCGAAGAAATCCGAATTGCCCGTGCGAGTGACGTCGGCCGTAGGCGCATAAAGGACGCCGTAGAAGGCAGAGTTCCCGGCCATCTTGAAAGTAGAACCCATTCCATACAACTGACAGTTTGCCGGTAACTGCGTGGTGTTGGTGATGGTACCGCCGCCGGCATCAAACGCTCCCGTGCAGTAAATCACCGTTTTACCCGTGATGGTGAGCGATGCGCCGCCGGACATGCTGAACGACGAAAAGTAGTACGTCCCCGGCGGAAGCGTAATATTGTCCTTCGAACCCAGCGAGAAGTTGCCGCTATTGTCCAAAGGCGATTTGCCTTTACTAGC
>JAYVCO010000570.1:0-2760 GCA_043749935.1 Planctomycetia bacterium | reverse complement strand
GTGTGGTTGACCATTTCGACAATCGTGCGCACCCCGCGACCTTCGTCTCCAACCAACGTGGCAAACGCGTCGTCGAACTCGACTTCGCTCGAAGCGTTCGAGCGGTTGCCCAGTTTGTTTTTCAGCCGTTGCAAGAAGAATCCATTGCGGCGGCCGTCCGGCGTCCAGCGCGGCAGCAAAAAGCACGACAGTCCGCCCGGCGCGTGGGCCAGCACCAGAAAAGCATCGCACATGGGCGCCGAGCAAAACCACTTGTGACCGGTAATCCGATATTCCAGGCCCGCTCCGCCAGAGCCCACAGGCACGGCGCGAGTCGTATTCGCGCGCACGTCCGACCCGCCTTGCTTTTCGGTCATGGCCATGCCCACTAGCGCGCCCGACTTTTCGGCGGCCGGCAGAAAACGTGAATCGTATTGCGTGCTGGCGATCCGGGGCTCCCACTCGCGTGCCAATTGCGGTTGGCGGCGCAGCACGGGCACGGCCGCGTAGGTCATCGAGATGGGGCAACTGTGGCCGGCCTCGTTTTGTCCGATCAGAAAAAACATTGCTGCCCGTGCCGCGTGGCCGGCGCCTCGCGTTTCGGTCCAGGGCAAGCAATGCAGACCAAAGGCCACGGAGAGCCGCATCAACTCGTGCCAGGCGGGATGAAAGCGGACTTCGTCGATCCGCTCGCCGCGCGCATCGTGCGTGTGCAGCGTCGGCGGATTGTTGTTCGCGTCGAATCCCCACTGGATCGCTTCTTCAGTGCCCAGCTTTTCGCCCAAGCGGTGCGCCTGGTCGACAATCCACGCGGCACCTTCGCGCTGGCTGGCTTCGACCAACACCCGATCGCTGGAAAACAGGTTGTAGTCCACCAACGGCGGAACCTGGTTTTGAACTTCATGGGTTGGCATCAGACATTTTCTCCAGCATTTCGCGAGCAACCCCGAGTGAGCAGTCGGCTCGGCGCCCATCATAAAGTATTCCAAGGTTTCAAGACATTGCGGCGCTTGCCGTTGGGGCCGAAAACCGGACAAATTGTCGACAATAAGGTAGAATTGAGTATCAACTGGGAGAGGTGTCATTCGAGGGGCCATCATGGATCATCATGCCATTTCGGAACAAGTGCTTAACGAGCATCAGACGCTGGCTTTCGTGGTCGATGCGTTGCGAGCCACGATCGGGTGGAAGTATCAGGGCGCGGACCTGACGCGAAAGCTGGCCAGCTTGGTGTTTGTCACCCAGTCTTTTCAGCGGCATTTGAAGCACCTGATGGAGCTCGAAGAGGCGGACGGGTATCTGTCGGTCGTCGTGACAGCCCACCCCGAATGGCAACCAAAGATCGAGGCATTGCGGCAGGAGCATGGCCAATTTCGCCAATCGCTGCGCCGTCTTCTGGCCGGCTTGCGCCGGGTGGCCCCCGACGACCACGCCACGTTTACCAAGCTCTCGGACGAGCTACTGGCCTTGCTCGACAAACTCAACGAGCATAACAGCAAGGAAACCCAGTTGCTGCAAAAAGCATTGCTCAGAGATCAAGGCGGCGAGGGGTAGCGGATGGGTTCAAGGCGGACCTGCTAATCGCTTCCAATCCCCAGACCGTCCGGCAATCGCGGGACTTATCCCAGTCCCAAGTCGCTCAGTTCGATGTAGCGGTGCAGCTAATTGAGCAATTCGTCACTCGGCACCGTGGGTTTTGGCCGGTCGGGTTCTGCGAGAATCGCATGGCGCTGAGTAGTCTATTCCCTGCCTGATCGTTGATGTACCTGGCCCTGGCCGTGCTATCGACACTCTCAATCCGCGGACCGTCGGAAATCCAGGTCGGCACCCTCTGGGTCGGGGCCGAGTTGCCCGAACTGTTGGACAATGCCAAAGCTACGGACTCTCGCTAGACCGTTGGATACAGCCACACGGGCCAGATCAGTGCTCAACATTGGAAAGGCCCGATAGACGATTGTCAATCAACGCCATTTCCATCATGGACCATCTGCATGACATCTGAAAACTCATCTTGTATTTAAAAATGCCGAGAACTTGTGGCATGTGTAATCGTCCGGTGGGCGTCCTTGTCGGCGGCCGTGTAACGCTTCCTCGGCAAGTCGAGGAAATCGTCCCACGGCGCCGCCAAAGACACGCCCATCCACTTGCCGGGCATAACTTGGCAGTCATTTAGACCGATTGCCCCGATTTCTTTACAACTCCAACCGAATGCCGCCGTCGTGAGCTGCCCCAAAGGGCTGCGATGTTACGCCAGATAGCATGCTTGAGCATCTCCATGAAACGTCTCCCAGCTCCTTTTCAGCAGCAACCTAATCTGACTGACACGCGCCGAGCTCAGACCAAATTGCCTGGCCACGTCGCTCGTGGTTTCGCCGATCGCCAACGCCTGGGCGATCCGCCTTCGACTTTCGGACATCGCACTAAACCAGGCGGCCACATCAATCCGTGCTGCCGCAGTGTCCGCCGGCGTAGCATGCCGGTCTTCAACGAGCGCGGCTCGCCATTCGCCGTGCTCACAGTCCAAACACTCGACGAGGATTCCCCGGGCTGAGCGCGCGAACGGTGAAGTCACGTCACAGAGTCTGGAGCTTGAGCCCACCCGTCGGCCCGCAATCGCCTGCCGAATTGCGAAATTTGCGAGTGGCGTTCCATAAGCGAGGCTTGCCTTCCCATGGCCGACAAGCCTCACAAAAGCGCAAAATGCATTTGCAATAACTTCCTGAACCATGTCGTCGCGGTGTTCGCGCTGAAGCCGGCGAAAAGCCCGACACGCTTGGCTGC
>JAYVCO010000569.1:0-4072 GCA_043749935.1 Planctomycetia bacterium | reverse complement strand
GCGAGTCCATCCGCTGGGCATCGAACCTGGCCGCGCCAGACATGTTCTGGAATTGGAGCGACGTGGTGCCCGATTTCATTTCACACGGCACCGGCTTCTTCGCTCTGGGTCCCTATTTGAACATCTTGCCGCTGGTGACGATCGGCTTGTTCATTTGGCAACAGAAGATGTTCATGCCGCCGCCAGCCGACGAACAAGCCGCTCTGCAACAGAAGATGATGCAATACATGATGATTTTCATGGGCATCATGTTCTTCAAGGTCGCTAGCGGTCTGTGCGTGTACTTCATCGCCTCGAGCATCTGGGGCATCGCGGAACGCAAGTTGTTGCCCAAAGCTGCCGCCTCGGCCGCCGGAGCCGGCGGGGCGTTGAGCTCCGGTAGTTCGGCTGCGTCGAGCAATGGAGCCTCGGCAAGTAAGAAGCGCCAGCGGGGCCGCAAATAGTCGCGCCAGGTGTTCTGCGTTGGCATGACGGTCCTCATAGCCTGTCGAAGGGTGAGATCCCTTGTATCACACCGACGACACGATTGCCGCGATCGCTTCGGCCTCCGGCGGGGCTGCCCGTGGCATTGTTCGTATCAGCGGGCCGCAGGTCGCGGGCATTCTGGAAGCGTGCTTTCGTGCCGACACGAAGGTCGAGCTCTCAGGCGTTCGTTCCGCCGCCGCTTTTTCCGGCACTCTGACACTGCGCGAGTCGGCTATGAGAGCATTGGCTGCCGACGTCTACTTCTGGCCCGACCAGCGCAGTTACACCCGACAGCCAGTGGCCGAAATCCATACGCTCGGCTCGCCTCCACTCCTCTCGGCGGTGCTGCGAACCGTATGCGCGGCTGGCGCGCGGCTGGCTGAGCCCGGCGAATTTACGCTTCGCGCTTTTCTGGCGGGCCGAATTGATCTTACGCAGGCCGAGGCCGTGCTCGGCATCATCGACGCGCGCGGCGAGCAGGAGTTGCAAACAGCGCTCAGCCAATTGGCCGGCGGCCTGGCCTTACCACTCCAAAAGCTGCGCGACTCTCTGTTGGATCTGCTGGCACATCTCGAGGCAGGTTTGGACTTTGCCGAAGAAGATATTCAATTCATCACGCCAGCCGAATTGCAAAGCCAGTTGGATGAGGCTCGCGACGTGCTCGAGGCCATCAACTCGCAAATCAACGATCGCGAGCTGCATGAGGATCTACCGCGCGTGGCACTCGTTGGCTGGCCGAATGTGGGCAAGAGCAGCCTGTTCAACGCCTTGTCCGACCAGGGCGCGGCACTGGTCTCCGCGCAGCCAGGAACGACGCGAGACTATCTGGCCCAGGTACTGGACTTGAACGGCGTGAAGTGCCGATTGATCGACACGGCCGGCATCGAAATTGACCTCGATGCTAACGCAAACCAGTCGGACATCGGAAACATTGCGCAACGCATGACCACATCGCAGGCCGAAACTTGCGAGGTCCGAATGCTCTGCCTGGATTCAACGCGACCCTTGAGCACTTGGGAACAACGGGAGCTGACGGCGAACCATTTCGCAAAGCAACTTGTCATTGTGACGAAGTGCGACGCCTTGAAACGTGAGCAGCTTCCGCCCGGGGCTCTCGAAACGAGCGCCGTGAGCGGGTTGGGGCTGGACAGGCTGCGGCAGGCTTTGCGCGAAGAATTGCAAACGCTTCAGCGAAGCCAGACTTCGAGTTTGACCCCGCAACGATGTGCCGCAAGTTTACGTGCCGCAGGCGAGTCTTTTGCGCGCGCGAGCGAGCTAAACGGCTTGCGTGCTGGCGAAGAGTTGATCGCGGCGGAAGTGCGCGTAGCCCTGACCGAGTTGGGCAAGGTCGTGGGAGCGATCTACACGGATGACATTCTCGATCGGATTTTCAGCCGGTTTTGCATCGGAAAATGAGATAAATCGAGGGCCGTTCCAAGATTTCGATAGGCGCAGCGAATTACCGTTTGTTACGAACCAGAGCAGACAATGAGGAATCCATGAGCGGCCTGGAACAAACTTGAGTTTTCGATTAATCTAAGCGTGCCACTTCTCCCCCCCAGCGTGCGTCTGAACGAGCCTTCGTTTAGCCGAATTTTCCCCGCATTTCCACGTACCGTGAGGTGATTCTATGCGAACTCGATCGATCGCGCTGGTAGTTCTTCTGGCGCTAGGGGCCGTTCAAGCGACTGCCGCCGAACCTAAGAGTGTTGTTGGAAATAAAGCAACTAACTTCACGCTCCGCGACTATCGCGGCCAGCAATACTCGTTGGATGACGTAGGCAAAAACAAAATCGTGGTGCTAGCATTTCTCGGCACCGAATGTCCATTGTGCAAGTTGTATGCACCCCGGCTGGTCGAGTTAGCCAAACAATACGAATCACGCGGCGTCGTATTCCTGGGCATCGATTCCAACCGCCAGGATGCGGTGACGGAAATCGCTTCGTACGCGCGAGTCCACAACATCGGCTTCCCGATTCTCAAGGATCTCAACCAAGCGGTCGCCGATCAGGTCGGCGCCACGCGCACGCCGGAAGTTGTCGTGCTCGATGCCAAGCAAATGATTCGGTTCCGCGGCCGCATCGACGACCAATATGGCTTCAAGAACAATTCCAACTATCAAAAGAGCGCGCCCACGGAACGCGAATTGACGACGGCGCTCGATGAATTGCTCGCCGGAAAACCCGTGAGCAAAGCCGAGACGCACGTCGCGGGCTGCCTGATCGGGCGCGATCGCAAGCCAGTCGCGAATAGCGACGTGACCTACAGCAACCAGATCGCTCGGATCATGAACAGCAACTGCGTGTTCTGCCACCGGGCGGGTCAGATCGCGCCGTTTACGCTGACCAACTACGAGGAAGTGGCCGGTTGGGCGGGGATGATTGACGAAGTCGTGCAAACGCAACGCATGCCTCCCTGGCATGCCAACGAGCGCTTCGGCCATTTCAAGAACGACGCTCGCTTGAGCGACGCGGACAAAGCCACGATCGCCAAATGGGTGGCAAATGGGGCTCCGGAAGGAAACCCCAAGGACCTGCCCGCTCCGCCCAAGTTTGCCGAAGGCTGGATGATTCCCAAGCCCGAGCAGGTCGTGTACATGAAGGACGAAGCGTTTGATGTGCCGGCCACGGGCGTCGTCGATTATCAAATGTTCGTCGTCGATCCCGGGTGGAAAGAAGACAAGTGGATTTCGGCCATCGAGCCGCGGCCGGATAATCCGGCTGTCGTCCACCACATCTTGCTGTTCGTGCTTCCGCCAGACGGAAAACTCAACGGGGGCATTGGCAGCGGCAACGATTTTCTTGGAGCCTACGCGCCGGGACTTCGTCCAGAGCCATTGCCGCCGGGCCTGGCCCGCTTCGTGCAGGCCGGCTCGAAACTGATCTTCCAAATGCACTACACGCCGAACGGATCGGCACAAAAGGATCGCAGTTATTGTGGCTTCGTGTTTGCCGACCCGAAAACGGTCAAGACGGAAGTGCGAGTGAATAGCGCGGTGAACTTCGTATTTCAGATTCCGCCCGGCGATGGTGATTTTGCCGTCACCTCGCGCTACATTTTCCGCCGGGATTCGCAACTGCTGACGCTGATGCCGCACATGCACCTGCGCGGCAAAGCGTTTCGCTATGAAGCTACTTATCCGGACGGGAAGAAGGAAGTCTTGCTCGACGTGCCACGTTACGACTTCGGCTGGCAGACGAGCTATCGCCTGACCGAACCCAAGTTCATGCCCACCGGCACCCGGCTCGATTGCCTGGCGAAGTTCGACAATTCGGAAGAAAACCTGAACAATCCCGATCCGAAATCTCCGGTCCGCTTTGGCGACCAGACATTCGAGGAAATGATGATCGGGTTCTTCGAGGCCATGCCGGCGAACGTCGATTTACAGGATCCCGCAAAATCGCCGAAGCAGCTCTCGCGCATGGACGAGTTCAACGTGATTCTGGCGGCCACCAAGGGCGAACTGGACGACAACGTCAAGATCGGCGCCTACATGGCCTTGTCGCAGCCAGAGATATTCGCGCAATACGGCTTCGTGTTGCGGACGATGATGCCACAAATCAACCGACTGTGCATCACCTCGGTTCAAGATGGCAAGCTCTCCGAA
>JAYVCO010000568.1:0-4305 GCA_043749935.1 Planctomycetia bacterium | reverse complement strand
CGGCCCTCTCGACTTGCTCTTGTACCTGGTGCGGAAGCACGAGGTTGAGATTGTCGAGCTGCCGATTGCTCCCATAACGCAGCAATTCCTTGAGTATTTGGCCGTACTCGAGCAGTTGGATGTCAATGCCGTGGGCGATTTTCTCGAGATGGCCAGCACGCTGATCGAAATCAAATCGCGAATGGTGCTGCCGCGGGGGGGGGAAGTGGAAGACCCCCTAGCCGACCCGCGTCAGGAGCTCGTGAGGCAACTGCTCGAATACAAGAAATTCAAAGACGCGGCTAGCATGCTCGAAGAGCGAAGCCGCGGCTGGCAAGAGCGTTTTCCGCGATTGGCCAACGACCTGCCCACACGTGTCCGCAACTTGGGAGACGAGGAGATTCGGGAAGTCGAGCTGTGGGACCTGGTCAGCGCGTTTGGCCGCATCATGCGCGACGTGGACGCGACCAAGCCATCGAACATCGTCTACGACGACACTCCCATTCACGTGTACATGGCTCAAATTCAGTCGCAGCTTACGGAGCGGGGTCGTCTTACGTTTCGCGAGCTGTTTCGGCCGGGCATGCACAAATCGGCCCTGGTTGGCATGTTCCTGGCCATTTTGGAGCTGGTTCGCCATCATCAGGTGAAGGCCGAACAGAACGAACTGTTCGGCGAGATCTGGGTTCTGCCCGGGCCGCAACCCAATGAGCAAATCGACGCGACGAACATCGACACATACGAGCACGGCAGCGGCTAGGGACACTCGCCATATTCCGGCCGGGAATAGAGCTAAGGTGTGGGGCCATGTGGGGGCGAAACCTTCTACTACTGGGCATCGTGGTGACTGCCTTTTGGGCATTCGCCGCCAGCGTGTTTCCTTTGGCGGAGCCACACCCGAAAGTAGCACAGATCTCGAACCTGGCTTCGATTCGCTCGGCCGCGGGCCGCGTGGATGCGGCTTTTGAGAAATCGTGGCTCGACTCGGAAGTTGAGCCCGCCGAGCCGGCGTCGGACCTGGCAGTCGCACGCCGGCTTTCGTTGGCTTTGACCGGGACGATTCCGTCATTGGAGGAGATTCGTCAATTTGAGAGTCGTGCGCCCGCCCAACGTCTCGACTCTTGGCTGGCCGAATTGCTTTCCGACCGCCGCTCTGCCGATTTCGTGGCCGAGCGCTGGGCCCGCGCCTTCGTGGGCGTCGAGGATGGCCCGTTTCTGCTGTATCGCCGCCGTCGCTTTGTATCCTGGCTGGCCGATCAATTGGCCGCGAACGAACCTTACGACAGCGTGGTGCGGCATCTTATTTCCGACTCTGGCCTGTGGACCGATACGCCGTCAACCAATTTCATTACAGTGACCATCCAGCCTGGCGACGAGAAGGGGCCCGACGCGAACCAACTGGCAGCACGTGTTTCGCGCGCCTTTCTCGGCGCGCGCATCGATTGCGCCGAGTGCCATGATCATCCCTTCGAGCCTTGGAAACAGCGAGATTTTCAAAGTCTGGCCGCGTTCTTCGGCTCGACGCGGCAATCGCTCGGCGGCATTCGCGATCGCACCGGAGCCTACCGCGTCGAAAACCGACAAACTGGCAAGATGGAAACGATTGTTTGCGGCGTTCCTTTCGAGCAGCAGCTTCTACCCAGCAGTGGCTCGACCCGGCACCGGCTGGCCACCTGGGTAACGCACCCCAAGAACCGCGCTTTCGCGCGCGAAGCAGCCAATCGGGCTTGGGCCCTGATGTTCGGCCGCGGACTGGTGGACCCAATCGATAACCTTGCCGCTCAAACGCCGCTGCCCGCTCCGCTCGATCTTCTGGCCGACGACTTTGTCGAACACGGATACGACTGGCGGCGATTGATCGAAGTGATTGCCGCGACGCGAGTGTTCCGCTTGGACAGCAAGGTGACGGACGAAGCACGGATGGATGAAACGGCGACGAATCAAGAACCAGATTGGTCGGTCTTTCCTCTCGTGCGGCTGCGGCCAGAGCAAGTGGTCGGCGCATTGCTGCAATCGGCGTCGCTGTCGACCATCGATTCCGAGTCGCACATTCTGGTGCGACTGGCGCGTCAAGCCGGGCAACGCGATTTCGTCAGACGCTATGGCGACGGCGGGGCGGAGGAGTTCGACTCCCATGGCGGCACGATCCCGCAGCGACTGCTTTTGATGAACGGTCAAATCGTCCATGACAAAACAAAAGACAATCTGTTATTCAATGCCGCTACACAAATCGCCGCGTTCGCGCCCGATGATGACACGGCCATCGAAACCGCCATGCTTACCGTGCTCACGCGCCGACCCTCGCCAGACGAACGCAGCTACTTCACCCGTCAACTGTCAGGCGCGAAAGGTCAGAAACGAAAAGAACGATTGAATGACCTGGTTTGGACTCTGATCAACAGCACCGAATTCTCATGGAATCATTAGCCATGAAACAGGCAACGGCCAACCTGCATACGGCCGCCAATATCGCGCTCCGCCGCCGCACCGTCTTGAAAATGGCCGGACTTGGCGGCGTCGGCTGGCTGACCCACTTGGCGGAATTGCTGGCGCGTGAAGCCGAATCTTCAGCCGCCGCCACTCATTCCAACGCGGATCATGCTCAATCTCTGATCGTTCTCTGGATGGCCGGCGGCCCGAGCCAATTGGAAACCTTCGATCCGCATCCCGGCAAAAAAATCTCAGGCGACACGCGGGCCATCAAAACTGCCGTGTCGGATATTCAACTCGCCGATGGTTTGGAACAGATCGCCGAGCAGATGGCGTCGATCTCCTTGGTCCGCTCGATGGTGAGCAAGGAAGGAGATCACGAACGTGGGACGTATCTGGTCAAAACCGGCTATCGCCCCGATCCAACGGCGGTGCACCCTTCGATCGGCGCGATTTGTTGCCACGAACTGCCGCTGGGCAGTACCGAGATTCCTCGGCATATTTCGATCTTGCCAGGCCAATGGCCCAGCCGGGGCGGCTTCCTGGGCGAAGAGTTCGACGCCTTCAAGGCGGGCGACCCGGCGCAGAAAATCTCGGATGTGACTCGGCGCGTTTCCGATTTGCGGATGCAACAACGACTGGCGGACCTGGACGTGCTCGAGGCAAATTTCGCCCGCGGACGCACTCGCGCCGTCGAGGCCACGCCGCACCGCGCTACGGTCCACGAGGCTCGGCGAATGATGACTTCCGAGCAACTCAAGGCCTTCGATATCGGCAAAGAACCGATGGCGCTGCGAACCGCTTATGGCAACACGCCGTTTGGTCGTGGTTGTCTGGCGGCGCGGAGGTTGATCGAAGTCGGAGCTCGCTGCGTGGAAGTCACGCTTTCCGGTTGGGACAGCCACACGAACAATCACGAAGTCCACGCTCGGCTCAAAGCCATTTTGGATCCGGCGCTGGCGACTCTCGTGACCGATTTGAAGCAGCATGGTTTGTGGGAGCGGACGATCGTGCTCTGCGCGGGCGAGTTCGGCCGCACGCCCACGATCAACCGACTGGCCGGACGCGATCACTGGCCGCACGGGTTCAGCATGGCGCTGGCCGGCGGCGCCATTCGCGGCGGTCAGGTCATCGGCCAAACCGATCCGGAAGGAGGCCGCGCGGTTCACGAGCCGACCCAAGTGGCCGACATTCACGCCACGCTCCTATCGGCGCTCGGCATCAACCCCGCCAAGGAACTGATCTCGCCCGCCGGTCGTCCGCTCAAACTGGCCGACGGCCAGCCGATTGGGCAGTTATTGCTGTGAGCTTCGCTCGGTCCTCGAGCATCGACCAGGATCAACTCGGTGAGTCCTTGGAATTTGGTTCCGGTCGCGCACACAGAGAATCTCGCCCGGGACGATTTGATGGGATTTTGATTGCCGAGACGGCAATTTGGAACCCGACGTCCTCCGAAGATCGCTGCCGCCTCGGTCTTGGTCAAGTGGGTCGGAAAACGAAGGATTCTCGGAATTCGGCGAGTTTTCGGGCATTTGAAGGGCCTGGCCACGAAGATGGTTTGCGTTGATGCCGAGGGCACGACGAACCTGTTACAATTTCCTTCTCCTCTGCTTTGTGCGATGGTCGAAACCGAAGGACCGAATGCAGTGCGCCCGATGACCCCCATCTCGAAACGCCGCTGGACGCGGTTCGCGCTGCGGACGCTGTGCGTGATGGTGACGGTCGGTGGATGCTGGCTTGGCTGGCAACTGGCGCTCGATGCGGCCCACGCGGAAGATAACCCCGAGGTGATCGCGCTGGCACAGAGGAAGCAGACCAACTCTCTGCATTCCCAAGCCCGCATCTATCACTCTCGCGGTGCGATGTCCGTCGCCTTTTCTAATGACGGCAAGTTTC
>JAYVCO010000567.1:0-2857 GCA_043749935.1 Planctomycetia bacterium | reverse complement strand
GCGACACCGGCAAAGAGCAGCGCCACCACGTGGCCGAAGCTGCGTTGCCCGCGAAGAGCCTGATTGACAACATGAGGGTAGGGGATGCGCGAGACCATCAGCACCGCCACCAGTAGTGCGAAGAACGGCAGGATGGTCTGCACGACCTTATCGACCTGATCGGCATACAGCAGATGGCTGCCTTCGCGCCGTAGTTCATAAAACAAGATGGCGAACCCCGCTATCGCCGCGGCCGCGGCCGGCGAGGGGAGCCCGCTGAAGTGCATGTGATCGTCATCGTCGGTGGCTTCGACATTGAAGCGAGCCAGCCGCAATGCCGCGCAAGCCGCAAACGAAGCCGCTATGACCCAGACGCTATTGTGCAAATACGCGAACGAAGGACACATTTTGACGAGCAGGAACCCGGGCGCAACGCCAAACGAAACAATATCGCAGAGGCTATCCAACTGCGCTCCGAAATCGCTGGTCGTGCGTGCCAGCCGTGCGACGTGGCCATCCAACGCATCAAAAATCATCGCCAAGAAAATCAGCCAGCCGCTGAGCATGATGTTGTGCGTGTCGTCGGTCGGGTTCAACTTGATCGGCTGAGCCGAACGCTGGAACGCGATGTCGGCGGCGTGCGGAATTTCGATCGACGTGGGGCTATCCACACGCGCGGCGACCACGATGGCAAAAAAACCGCAAATCAGATTTCCCAACGTAAACATCGTGGGAAAGACGGCGACGGTGCGAATTCGATTCATATAACTTAAGTGTGTGATCGCGGCCAGCAGGACGCAAGCGGTGGTTGAGACCGACTTGCTTCGTTGTTTCAGTCGTTCGGTTTGCTATTTGGAGACGCCGCGTAGCGCGCCAGCACCGTGCTGCCCCCATTCACCTTTTGCCCGACCCGGGCCAAAACTTCGAGGCCGGGCTCGGTGGGAAAGATCAATTCGGTGCGTGAACCCAGCTTGATCATACCGAATTTGTGGCCGCGAGGTATCCGTTCGCCACTGCGGAGGTTGCAGACAATTCGTCGTGCAATCAGCCCGGCAATCTGCCGAACCACCAGCCTCCGGTGCCCCGGAGCCTCTTCTTCCAGGCCAATCCAGAGGTTCTCGTTCCGAATCGCGCTCTCCGGGTTGAGAGCATTGAGGAATGCGCCGGGCGAGTATCGCAAGCGAATGACCCGCGATTCGGCAGGGGCCCGGTTGATGTGAACATTGAAAATCGAGAGAAATATCCCGATTCGGACCGCCGGGCCGCCGACAAACTCGTCGTGGTCCAATGGCGTTACTTCCGCAATCGTGCCATCGGCCGGCGAAACCAGCAGGCCCGGATCCTGCGGCACTTGGCGAGGCGGGTCGCGGAAAAAATAAAACACGAACGCCAACATTACCAGCGGCACAATCGCCAGGCTCCAGTGGAACCAGGCACCCAGCACGGCCAGGGCCAAAAGCGGGTAGCCCATCAGTTGCAATTCGGCCAACCCCCAGCGGGCAAACGGCAGCCGATCTCGCCAGCGAAAGCGGTCCCACCGCTCGTCCCAACTGCAATCGCACTGATTGCGACAATACTTCAAATCGCGCACATCGAGGATTTCGTGGTTCACGCCAGCCGGGTTGCCAATGCGCAGCTCCGCCATCCGCCGAACATAACCCGTGCAGAAGGTGCGCAAAAACCAACGTCGCCAGCGGCCCCAGGCCAATTCAACCTGGTAGCAAATCCCGCCACCCGGCTGCACGCTGCGAAGGTTTTCGGGCAAAGGTTCGGGGGTAAGCCGAACTGGCGCGGACTCGATTTTGTTCATAAACCTATTGAGGCCGAGCAAACCAAAGGAAAAAGGGCGACCGCCGGAAGCCCTGGAAACACGGGCGTTTGAGATTGCACCGGTTTCTATTGCTTTCTCGGGATCAATAAAGTGACAATTGATAACTGGCCACACATCAACCACCAATGGTATCTCCGGCCTGGCGGATTGAGAAGCAGCGTTTGGCCAGGCGCACGCGGTATCTAGCGAGTTGTCCCTCGCGTTTGTGGCAGATAAGATAGGCTAGCGGCTGCCACGCTTGGATGCCTCCTTCACTTCTGCGAACAGTTCTCTCGATGCGCGAGCTCCTCGAACAACTTATGAATGCGATTCGCGCCGGACGGCGCGTCGCCTGTTGCCGCCTGGTCGAAACACGCGGATCGACGCCGCAAAAGCCGGGCGCTGCCATGCTGGTATTCGAAGATGGCTCGCAAGCGGGCACGCTCGGGGGCGGCTGTGTCGAGGCCGAAGTCAAGCGCCAGGCGCTAGCGATCATGAACGAGGGCGAAGCCCAAGTGGTTAGTTTCCAACTCGATGACGACTATGGCTGGGACGACGGACTGATTTGCGGCGGCCGGATGCAAGTGCTGATCGATCCGGTCGCCGATAGCGCGACCCGCGAATACTTTGGAGAGCTGGATCGACTGAGCGTCGAGGGCGGGACCGAAGCGATCGTTTTCGATGCCGAGGCCAGTGGTCTGACCTCGGCGGCCAGCTATTTGTTCGACGCCGACGGAAAACTGGTTTGCCACCTGCGCGGTCCGCTTGCAGAGGGCGAAGCGCCGCCAGCCGTCGTTGCCTCGCTCAAACCACTTTCCGAAAGGCCGCGACCTAGCGCTGGCCACGGTGTGGCCTATTTGCCAATATTGCCGCGCTGCCGGCTAATCATTGTGGGCGGCGGTCATGTCGGGCAGGCTGTCGGCCAACTCGCGGCCGATCTCGATTTTGATGTTTGGGTCGTCGACGATCGCGAGGTGTATGTCTCGGAATCGCGATTTCCCAGTGCTCAACGGCGCATTGCCGGCACCATTCCAGACGTGCTGCCCAAGCTGGACATCACGCCGAGTA
>JAYVCO010000566.1:0-2239 GCA_043749935.1 Planctomycetia bacterium | reverse complement strand
CCCGCGATCCAAGGATTGGCCCGACTTGGAGTGCGCTCCGGCATGCCGGCGCTTTTCCTTCACGTCCCGATTGGATGCGGACGTCCTTCTTCCCCATGGACCGTGGAGGAAAGGCGGGAACTTGTCCCCGCAGTCCAAGGATTGGCTCAACCGACACTGCGCCAGCTACTCACCGGCCGGAAAACGTAGGTTTGCCAGCGCGATCTTCAGAGCAGGGTCCGCCGCCTGATATTCATGTTCTTCGCGTTTTAGCGCCGGGCGGATAATGCGCTCGCGCACGTCGATGTCCTCCCCCCAGATCGTCTGCCACAAAATTTTTGTGTTCATCAACATGTCCCCGCGAGCGGATTCTTCGTCAAACTTTGGGCGGAAAAGGTCGACGGCGAGTTGCAGGCTCTATCCCGCCGCGGAGACGAAGGCAGGCGGCGAGCAAATTCATCCAACCGCTGCCCGACTTTCCCGAACCAATCGAGCTTTTCGGCCACGAATTCCATAAATCGCTTGATCAATTAGCCGTGCGGTCACTCCCTGATCACCCGCGAGCTGACGCCCGACGCGCACATCGCGGGCGGTGAGGCGCCCCTGTTCCTCGCGCAACAAGATGCGAGCCGCAATGCGGGCTTTGCGCCAGCACCGATCCAGTCGTTCACGCGAGCCCACTGACACGGAGAAACTTTAGCTCGAAACGGCCACAAGGGCAATGCAACCCTTCCCCAAGGGCGGGAGCACGAGTGCTCCGCATTGCCCCAAGGCTGATCGTCGCACCAAGCTCCCATGTCGTGGCGGAACCGGAACTGAGCGCATTGCTACGGGGCGATCCCGACGCGTGGGATCAGGCGTACCTATGGCTCTGGCCAGTCGCCTTCGCCGCCGCGCAGGCGAAGTTACAGCCCTATCTGCCCGCCGAGGTGGAGGACGTGGCGATTGCGGCGCTGGAGGAACTGGTGGCGGCCGCCCGAGACGTGAAGTCAGTGGCTGAACTCAAGCCGCTCGTCGCCAGCATCGCGCACCATCACGCGGTGAGCCGGCTGCGGGAACACTTCGCTCAAAAACGTGGCAGCGGCCAGACCACCAGCCTGGAAGCCTTGCAGGAACAAAGCGACCTACCGGTGGAATCCGCGGACGCTGGACGATCACCGCTCGACAGCCTGAATGCGCTCGAATTGGCTTCCTTATTGGGCGAGCTAAAACAAGTGTTGAAGCCTGAACACCGGGCGATTGTCACCGACTTCTTCCAGCATCATTTGAGCTACGACGAGATCGCTTCCCAACACGGGCTCGCGGTCGGCAGCGTGGGGGTTTATTTGAAGCGCAGTCTCGACGCGCTCCGGCAGGCGGCCGGTCGACAGCCGAAATTGCTGAAAGAATTGGAGGCGTATTTGCGATGAATCAGCAGGATGAACAACGGATCGCCGAGCTGGCCATGAAGCACGCCGCCCGCCAGATCACCCCCGGAGAGCAGGCCGAGCAGGCAGAGCTGTTCGCGCGCGAACCGGCCGTGCGGCGTGAATTCGAGCGGCGCCGGGCCGAAGCGCAGGCCCTGTCCGAGGCGGCTTCGCTCTTGAACGCCACCGAAAGCCAGAGCGGCGAATTGCCCGGCTATGCCCGCGAACGGTTGCGGGCGAAGGTGCGCGAAACTTATGGTTCGGCGCCGGCCGCTTCGAAACCAGTTGGCCAATCAAGTTGGCACTCTTGGCGACTGAAATTGGGATGGGCTTTGGGTATCGCAGCGATGGTCGCGGTGGTGGTCTTGCTGACGCTGCAACCACGGGAACCCGTTCTGCATCTGGCCATGCTCGATCCCGCGGGTACAGTTCGCGGAAGCGAAAACAGTGCACTAGCGGCCCTGCAAAGTGGCTGGCCCGAAACCCCCGCCAACGTTTTCAAAACCGCGGATCAACTTGCGGCTTGGAAAAATCAGGCCACCGCTGCTACCACTAAAGACACAATCTTTGTGATCTACGATCGTTCGGCCGGTGAACTTTGGGTGTCAGGAAAGAAACGCGGCCGGGCGTTTGAGAAACGGTTCGAGGTGGGCGGAGATTTGGCACCGGTTTTAGAACTGGCCCGGCGTTTCATCGGAGAGCAGTGACGATGCGGACACCGGGGTTGAAAATTCCGGGATAGGAAACTTAGTCACGATTCGGCAACTCTTGGACGTCAATCAGCCAAGATTGCTGGACGACGGTAAACTCACTGCGCGTTTCCTCACGTCTCGTGAAACGACACCTTGACGGAA
>JAYVCO010000565.1:0-7458 GCA_043749935.1 Planctomycetia bacterium | reverse complement strand
GTGCTCGGCCCGCCTCAAGACCTGCTGACCGCCCGGGTGCCCCAATATGGCACGTTGCGCTTCAAGGATCGCGATGGCAAAGGAATCGATCGCGGCATTAGCGTCGGCAACGAATGGAAGTACCGCAGCTTCGTCGAAGGGGGTACGCCGGCCGCCGCGGTCTGGACTTTTCAGAACATTACGCCCGAGCGCTATCCCGATCGCGTGCCGATCGAAATGACCATTCGCGTGTTCCGCTCTTATAAGGGCGATATCGAAAAAGGAATTCTCGGCAGCCTGGTGTTGAAAAATCCGCGCACCGGCCGTTCGAGTCGGATGGAAACCTTTCGCGCCAAGGAGTTCACCATCGATTCTCGCAACATCCCGCGCAAACTGGCCGACGAGAAAGGCAAACCGATCGATCTGTTCGACGACCTGGTGGCCGACGGCGAGTTGGAAATCTGGCTGCAATGCATCGACTCCTCTCAATACTTCGGAGTCGCTCCGGCCGATTTCTATTTGCGGGCCGCCGATGCCTCGTTTCCCCTGAACTTTCTCAAAAGCTATTTGGGAATCTGGGTGCAAATGCTCTTGGTCACGAGTTTCGGCGTGATGTTCAGCACGTTTTTGAGCGGTGCGGTGGCCATGATGGCGACCTTGGCCAGCGTGGTTTTGGGTTTCTTCACCAAGTTCGTGTTCGATGTCGCCCAGGGGTCCGTCGAGGGGGGCGGGCCGATCGAATCGCTGATTCGGCTGGTCAATCAGCGCAATGTCACCGTGCAAATGGAACCCGGCCTGACGCGCGATGCGGTGCAAGGGGCCGACGCCGTGTTCATGTTCTTCATGAAATCCATCACCAGCTTACTGCCTGACTTTCGCCAGTTCTCGAACGTCGATTACGTGGCCCATGGCTTCGATATCCCGCCGGATACGCTGGGTGTCCAGATGTTTTCCGGACTGGGCTACGTGGTCGCGGTGTTTGCCATTGGGTATTACTTCCTCAGAACGCGCGAGATGGCCCGATGAACCAGCGTCAACGATTCATCCGAAAAATCGTCTATGCCTGCGCGATCGCGGCGCTGTTGTTGCCTTTGTCCTGGCTAAGCCAGCCCGAGACCACGGCGGGTTCGGAGGGCGGATTGCTGGCCCGCATGCGCAAAGAACACCATCTGAGCCAGGCCGCTTTGGGCGAAATCGATCCGGCCAGCGAAACGATCAAGTTGGTCACGCTCGGCATGCGCGGCGTGGCCGCCAATATCTTGTGGGAAAAAGCCAATTACTACCGCAAAGTGGAAGACTGGTCCAGCCTGTCGGCCACGTACGAACAGATCGCGCGACTTCAACCAAACTTTGTCACCGTTTGGGTTTTTCAAAGCTGGAATCTTTCCTACAACATTTCCGTGGAGTTCGACGACTACCGCGATCGCTATTACTGGGTGATCAAGGGCATCGACTTTCTCAAGGAGGGGACCACCTATAACACCGAAGAGCCGCGGTTGCTCTCGGAGATTGGCTGGATCCTGGCTCAAAAAATTGGGCGAGCCGACGAACATGTGCAATTCCGCCGGCTGTTTCGCGAGGACGATGACTTCAACGGCTCACGTCCGCTCGCACAACGGGACAACTGGCTTGTCGGCCGCGAGTGGCAGTTGCAGGCCCAGCGGCTGGTCGATGAAAAAGGCATTGCCGTCAAAGGCAAGACGCCCCTGTTGTTTTATTCGCAGTCGCCGATGTGCCTGATCAACTACAGCGAGGCCCTGGAAGAAGAAGGGACTTTTGGTGAAGTGGCCAAAAATGCCTGGCGCAAAGCTGCCGACGCGTGGAACCAGTATTCAAACCGAGATCTGCCCACGCAGTACAATTTTGCCGTGCGGCTGAGCGAAAAAGAGCTCTACGAGAAGCGATCGCAGGATGCTCAAGACGAATTGGCGCGGCTGGCTCCGGCCGGATTGCGAGCTGAGATGACGGCCGAACGAGTGGCCTCCTTGACTCCGCCAGAACGCGAAGCGCACGATACGCCGGACGCCCAGCGAACGGGCGACCAACGGGGGCTCGTGCCTATTCTTGATAGCAAATTGCATATCGACTATGTCCAGATCGCCGATCGCATCAAGGGCGAGAACCACGCAGCCGCGCTTAAGGCCGCCGAAGAAGCCGCACAATGTGATTTCATCGCTCGAGCGATCGACAACCAGCGCGAAATCGTGAACTATGACTATTGGCTGCTGCGTTGCCAGCTCGAACCCAATGACGATACCCTCGCCGCTCGCAAACTTATTTACGACGCGGAGAAAGCCTCCGTCGCCGCAAAGCTCGAGCTCGCTCCTCAACTTTACGAGGAAGGTTTCAAGAGCTGGCGCAAAGTGCTGGATGCACATCCCGCGCTCATCAAAGACTCGAATCTCACCGACGAATTGGAAGATTCCGCGGATAGTTACCGTCGCGCTTTGCACGCCGTGGATAAGACATTTCCAAAGCCCTTTATTCTGCAAGACGTCCTGGATGCCAACGAACAGTACCACGGATCGCTCGGGCGAAAACCCCGCTTCGAAACCACACCCGCAGCAGGGCCTGGCGAAGCAAATCCGACAGAACCCAGCGCGGTTAAACAACCCTGAGCCATGGATATGGGACGAGTCGTCGTCGCAGCTCCGGCCGGTTCGTTTCAGACACCGTGAATAATGACCGTCTTCAGTTCGGTCATTTCGGCCACGGCATATTTGGGCCCCTCTTTGCCGAAACCGCTCTCCTTCACTCCGCCATACGGCATCAGGTCGGCCCGCCATTGGGGACCCCAGTTGATGTGCAAGTTGCCGCTCTCAATCTCGCGGGCAAATCGCATCGCCCAGCCTAAGTTTTCCGTGAAAATTCCGGCCGACAATCCGTAGGGACTATCGTTGGCGATCGCAATGGCGTCCTCGATCGAATTCGCCCGGGTCAAGGCAACGGCGGGACCAAACAACTCCTCACAACTGATGCGCATGCGCGGATCGACGTCGGCCACGAGCGTTGGAGAGTACATCGTCCCGCGACGATGTCCACCGGTCACCAGCTTCGCGCCGCCGGCGACCGCCTCGTTGACCCAGGATTCGACACGCTGGGCGTCCGCTTCGCGAATCATCGGACCCATTTTCGTTTTTTCGTCCAAAGGATTGCCCACGGTGATCGCTTCGATCTTCGGGCGCAGCGCCGCAATCAGATCTTGGTAAATCGGCGCCAGCGCAATCACGCGCTGCGTCGAAATGCAAACTTGACCCGCATTGCTGTATCCCGTGGCCACGGTGGCCTCGGCCACTTTGTTCAAGTCGGCATCGGGCATGACGATGATCGGACTATTCGAGCCGAGCTCCATCGTGACCTTCTTCAATCCGGCAACTTTGCAAATATGCTCGCCGACGTCCCGGCTGCCGGTAAAACTGATTTTTCGCACGCGCCGATCGGCGGCAATCGCGTCGCCAATGACCGCGCCGGAACCCGTCAGACAGGAAATCGCCAGCGGCGGCAATCCGGCCTCGAGCAAGATTTCAACCATCGCCAGCGCCGAAAGTGGCGTGTCGCTGGCCGGCTTGAGGATCACCGCATTGCCCGCGGCCAGTGCGGGTCCGATCTTGTGACACACCAGGTTGAGCGGAAAATTGAACGGCGTGATCGCGGCCACGATGCCGCACGGCACACGCAACGTGAAGCCCAACTTGCCGGCTCCGCCTGGCGCTCCGTCGATCGGCAAGACTTCTCCGCCGATCCGCTTGGCTTCTTCGGCCGAGAGCTCGATGGTTTCCCGCGCCCGCGAGACTTCGAAGATTCCTTCGGCCAGGATCTTGCCTTCCTCGGTGCTGATCAGCCGGCCTAGCGCTTCGGTGCGCTGGCCCATCAGATCGGCCGCTTTGCGCAGAATCTTCGCGCGGTCGTAACCCGGCAACTTGCGCATGATGCGGGCGCCTTCGACGGCTCCGGCCAGTGCTCTTTCGACGTCTTCAGCTTCGGCCCTCGGCACCGTATCGATCAGCGTGCCATCGAACGGATTGCGGACTTCGAGCCGGTTTGTCTTGTCGATCCACTGTCCGGCCACGAACATTTTCATCGTTTAGCACCTTTCCTGGACGGACGACCGCGTTGGGCCGTTGGCATCGAAGCCGCCGGATGTCAGTGGTCAATTTATGGTCCTCTCGGCGGATTGGTCAACTAGAATGCACCACGAGAGGAGTGTTACACTGCCTATTCAACCCCAAGGGACAAAACCGCTTGAGAACCTGCGAACGCCCAGTTAAGCTGCCCGAATGACGAGTCCTCAGCGCATCGTATCGCTTATCTCGAGTGCCACGGAGATTCTGTACTTGCTAGGGCTCGGCAATCGCGTGGTGGGGGTCAGCCACGAGTGCGATTTTCCGCCCGAGATTGCCACGAAGCCTCGCTTGACGCGGTCTCTGGTCGATTCGGCGCTCTCGAGTCACGCGATTAACGAACAGGTTCGTTCGCTTTCGACCGAACAATCGGCGCTGTACTCGATCGACGTCGAGCAATTGGCCGCCTTGGCGCCAGATTTGATCATCACGCAAGCCCAGTGCGACGTGTGCGCCGTGCGCTATGAAGACGTCGTTTCGGCGGTCGGCGAACAACCGTCGCTCGCACAGACCCAGATTTTGGCGCTGAACCCGCATTCGCTCGAAGATGTCTTCGACGACATCGGGCGGATTGCGGAAGCGACGGGTACGGAACGGACGGCTCGCGAGGTTGTGGCCCGTTTGCAGGCTCGCGTGGCTGCCGTCCGCACTAAAACCGTTTCGCTGCCTCGTTCGAGTCGGTTGCGAGCGGCCTGCCTGGAATGGATCGATCCGCCGATGTTGGCCGCCAACTGGACGCCCGCGCTGGTGGAAATTGCCGGCGGCCAGCCGGGACTTACCGTCGGTGGCGAGCACAGCAAGTACGCCCATTGGGACCAGATCGTAGAGTACGATCCAGAGGTGGTCGTGCTGATGCCTTGCGGGTTTGACCTCGAGCGGGCGATTGCCGAATCGCAAGTGCTACCCCGCAGGGCTGGCTGGTCGAGACTGTCCGCGGTGCGCAATCACCGCGTGTTTGCCGCCGATGGCAATGCGTATTTCAATCGCTCGGGCCCCCGGCTGGTCGACAGCCTGGAAATCCTGGCTTATCTTTTCCATCCACAGTTATTCCCGCCGCCACTCTCGGAACCGCAGCGGGCCTGGCAGCGGCTGGAAACGTGCGGCGAGTCACTCGTGCCGGAGAAACCATGATGTCGAATCATTTCGTCGTGCCAGAAGGCACGAAGGTCAAGCTGAAGGACTACCCCGCGGACTTCACCGACGGCTTCGGCAAGAAGACGGACGCCGAAGGCAAACTGCAGCAGGACATTCAAAACCTGACCGAACTGCAAGACAAGCTTTATGCGCAAAACACGTACGCCCTGTTGATCATCTTGCAGGGTCTCGACGCAGCGGGAAAAGACAGCACGATCAAGCACGTGATGTCCGGCGTCAACCCCAGCGGCTGCCAGGTAACGAACTTCAAGGTTCCCTCGGAAGAAGAACTGGATCACGATTACTTTTGGCGCTATGCCCGGGCGTTTCCGGAACGGGGGAAGATCGGCATTTTCAACCGATCTTATTACGAGGAAGTGCTGGTCGTTCGGGTGCATCCCGAATTGCTCGAAAAGGAAAGAATCCCACCGACGAAAAAAATAAAATCGATCTGGTCGGAGCGATTTCGTGAGATGAATCAACTCGAGCGCTATCTGGTCGACAATGGAATTGAAGTGCTCAAGTTCTTTCTGCACACTTCCAAAGAGGAACAAAAAAGGCGTTTCATGGCTCGCCTCGATGCGCCGGAAAAGAACTGGAAGTTCTCCGCGAACGACGTGAAAGAACGGGCGTTTTGGGACGACTACATGGCGGCTTTCGAGGATCTACTCAGCAATACCAGCACCGCCCACGCCCCTTGGCACATCATTCCCGCCGACCACAAATGGTTCTCTCGGCTGGCCGTGGCCGACGCGATCGTTCGCAAGTTGACCTCGCTCAACCTCCACTACCCAGAGTTGAACGACGAGCAGAAGAACGCTCTTAAGGACGCGCGAAAGATCCTCGAACAAGAGAAATAAGAAACTCCGCCGCTGTATCCGACCGCGTTTCGATGTATTTGGGGGACCTCGACCCGCAGGCAGTTTTTGACTCAACCCTCATTGCGCCTTGCCGTTGTGTCCGTTGCCAACGGTGCCACGACGAAGGCAATCCCAAGTGCGATTGTGATTTTTGATTCGTTTTTGACGAACTTGGCGGGTGCGACCTCGATTTGTTGATTTCATATCTAGGCCTACGTCCCTAGGTGTACGTCTCTAGGTCTACGTCGTCGCCGACTCGAGACTTCCTAGCCGTTGGCTGGGCTTCGCGCTGCCGCAGACTCATCACTAATAACAGCCGCCCTAACGAAAGTCGTTTCCGATGCAAAGCTCGGCAGCCGTTTTGGGTCTGGGTGGAATCGAGAACCCTCTGCAGTTCTCCGCTAATGAGCTGCTCAATGCCCCTGATGGTGCCGGGAATTCCGCCGAGCCTCTTTACATGGTTGCCATCCATCGCCGAAGCACGTGTTGGGCGGGCTGGCGTCCTCGATCCGTAGAGGATGTCCCTCCTACTTTAGGCGACCAAGGTCTCTACAGTCGTTGCCAGAACTTCGGCGAGGCGTTGAGGAAAACGAGAAGTTTGAATTTACGTTGGCTCAAAAGGGCATCCGGACACGGGCCGGCACAATGGGCGATTGTGTCGTGTATCGATCGCAATGCTCTGCAGAGTCATGCCCCCCTCAGAACCGTGACTCCACTGACCTATCGTTCTCAAGAACTAAGCGTCGCCGGCTGGACGCCAGGGCATCTCTTAGATGTCCCATTGAGTCCCTGGAAAAGTGATTTTCCCTTCGGAGTCGATTTGCCCGTTTGCGACACGCTCGAGACAGCTGTTCACCATGTTCTAGCGTTGAATCGTTTGGAATACTCCGGTCGACCGGGGCAGGTCGACAGTTGGCATGTAGTGATCGCGATAGAAAATCAGCCTATCTGTGAGCGATTGGAATATCGAAGTTGGAAACCTAACGAGGGGGTGGTATCCCTTGAATCATCTCGCATCTTTCACGTCTTTGATCGCTTGACTTGGCCAGTGCCCGAGGATGTACGCCTTGAATTATCGATCGGAGTTCCGAACTCGCATACTTGACTTCAGGCTATTACGATCGAGCGACGGCGCTGACGCTGTCTACACGGCCGACTGCCGTAGCCAATCAGTCGCCCGTCGCCCGATCGAAACGCAATTCTCATCAACCCTTGCAGGGTTCGCAATCATTTCAAGGTGACACAGGTGAAGTTTGCGCTGATCGGCAAGGAACGCTTCAATCGAGTTACATTCCGCCGATCGTTGGGTCCGCGCCGAATTGAGAACTCCGACGCCGTTGTGTCTTGGTCACTTGTGTCTTGGT
>JAYVCO010000564.1:0-4982 GCA_043749935.1 Planctomycetia bacterium | reverse complement strand
ACATGAGCCGGTTGCCCGGCCCGTTGTAGACTTCCGTTCGCGATTGGGCCGGCGTGTACATCGCGGACAAGAGCGCGGGGACGTAGCTGTCGGCTGGCTTTGACTTCAGCCGTCGCGCGGCGGACGTGCGGACGATGTCGAACGGCGACAGGACGGCTTGCCGCGCGAGGGCCGGCACGCCCTGCTCGCCGGGCATCGCCGCGAACACGTCGAGCAACGTCAGCCCGGCTTCCTTGCTGAAAGCCGAAAAAACGACTTCCAGGGCGGGGATTGCGTCGGGGTCGTTGATCGCGGCCAGTTTTTCTCGGGCGGCCTTGCGCTGAATCTCCGCGCGCTGCGGCGCCATTTGATTGCGCAGCTCTTCCAGCTTCGGCGTCCAGAGGGCGAGCGCCTTGGCCGCCGCCGCGCCCCGATCCTGGGCTTGCTTCAATTCGCTGTCCAACATCCAAACGCCGCTGATCCGGCGAAAACCGAGCCGCTGCCGCGCCTCGCCTTGATCGGGATCCAAGTCCAGCACGCGGGTCAAATGCGCGCGCTCCTGATCGAGCAGGCCCTTCCGCTTGCACCAATTGGCCAAGCCCAATTGCCCGTCGATCGTGAGCGGATAGCTGTCGCGGAGGTTGCGATACTCGACCAGCGGCAATTCCTTTTCGGCTTGCTGCGGCGCGTCGGCGGCGTTGAGCCATTGATTGTGATAGCGGACCTGGCCGGAGTGCCAACGCGCGGGGGCGTAATCGGGCGAGAGTTGCCGCGCTTCGTCGAGCAATTTCGCCCGCTCGGCGTTCGCCCCGTAGATTTCGCTGTGCAGGGCTTCCTTGACGAGACCCTCGGCCGGCGGCGATTTTTCGTTCTTGTTGGAAGGCGACGGAGCGGCGGACGCGAGCGCCGCCGCACTGAGGAATAGAAACAGCCCGCTGAAGCTACGCCACGACGAACCAGACATGACCCCCTCCTTGTCGGCTGTGAGAAAACCGATGCACGAGATAGTTGCAGGGCGAAAAGCAACGCAGCGATCATCATAGGACTTTGGCGTCGGGTAAGCAAGAAAAATTGCATCTGTTGGCCGGTTAGTGATTCCTTTTGCAATTGGTGTAGCTGTCCACAAGGGTGGCTGTGGATTCGCGCAGCGAACCCACGGAAGCCGTGCATTTACCGGAGTTTGCGGTGAAAACCCGGCCGTTCGGTTGCCATTTTGCAAGGTATACTTGCGAGGCCGAATAGTGCATGTAGGGTGGGACCAGCCCGCCGCGGCGGGCGCTGGCCCACCATTGACCGACGTTCTTGGTGGGCCGGCCCTCGCTGCGCGAGGTTGTCCCACCCTACGGCACATTGCGAATCAGAAAATGATCCTGTGAACTTGAGCCGCGCGATGGAAAAACTCCTCATCCTCATTCCCGTCTTCAACGATTGGACGAGCGCTGGAAAATTGCTCGCCCGTTTGGACGACGAATTGGCGCAGACGGACCTCGACGCGCGAGTGTTGTTGATCGACGACGGCTCGACGGAATTGCCTCGCGCTGATTTCGCGACGATCTCTGGCCAAGCCATCCGAGCCGTCGATATTCTGCACCTCAATCGCAATCTGGGTCATCAGCGCGCGATCTGCATCGGCCTATGCCACGCGACCACGCATATTCCGTGCGAAAAGATCGTGGTCATGGACGCGGATGGCGAAGATGACCCACGCTATATCCCGCAACTGCTCGCCAAGTCCGACGCCGAAGGCGGCAAGGTTGTGTTTGCCGAACGGACGAAGCGGTCCGAGAACTTTGTCTTTCGCGTGCTCTATTTTCTCTATTGCCAGTTGCACCGGCTGCTCGTCGGCCACCGCGTGCGCGTCGGGAATTTTAGCGTCTTGCCCTTCGAGCGGGCACAGAGCCTGACCGTCGCGCCGGAAGCCTGGAACCACTATGCGGCGGCTGTGTTCGCGACCAAAATCCCATACACCACCATTCCGACGGCCCGCGGAAAACGCATCGACGGCGAATCGAAAATGAACCTTGTCAGCCTCGTCATGCACGGGCTAAGCGCGATCGCCGCCTTCAGCGACCGCGTGGGAGCGAGGCTATTGATCTTGGTTTCCTCGCTGATTGTCTTGGTCTTCTTCGCGCTCCTGGTCGTCATTGGTATCCGCTTGGGCACGAACTGGGCGATCCCCGGTTGGGCGACATACACCGCCGGTCTGCTGCTCGTCGTGCTGGTTCAACTGATCTGCCTGGCATTGGTGTTTTGCATCCTGACGCTGGCGAATCGCACGGGCAGCGCGTTCCTGCCCATCCGCGATTACGGCTATTACGTGGGAGCGGTCCAAAACGTCTATCAGCGGCCCGCGGCAAGACTGTACGGCACGGTGTCAGGCGATCTATTTTCAATGGTCGAAAACGCGTCGCTCAGCTTGATGAATCTGCCTAACAGCCTGATGCCGTAAAACATTGCCGTACTCCACCATCGCATGACCACCATTGCCTACGTCGGGTCGGAACTGGACTTGTTCGTCCGCGCGACGAACTGGAAGCAGTACGTTCGTGCCCGAATCGAAAAATTTCTCGGCCCAAACGTGCTGGAGATCGGCGCGGGGTTCGGCGGCACGACGCAAGCCTTGGCGACGGCCGCGCACGAGCGTTGGTTGTGCGTGGAACCGGACGGCACTTTGGCCGACCGCTTGCGAGCGTCAATCGGCGATGGGATTCTTCCGGCGTACTGCGCGGTCCAAGAAGGAACGATCACGGACGTGCCGCGCGGCGAGGAGTTCGATTCGATCCTCTACATGGACGTGCTGGAGCACATCGAAGACGATGCGGCGGAAGTCGAGCGGGCCGCGGCGCGGCTTGCTCCCGGTGGCCATCTGATCGTGCTTAGCCCCGCACATCCCTGGCTATACACCGAGTTCGATCGGGCCCTCGGCCATTTTCGACGCTATACAAAACGGACGCTCGCCCGGTTGGGCACGCCGGCGCTGGAGCTGACGCGGCTGGAGTATTTGGATTCGGTGGGACTGCTGGCTTCCTTGGCCAACCGCGTTTTGCTGCGACAGTCCATGCCCACCGCGCGGCAGGTCGCCGTCTGGGACAAAGCACTGGTGCCCGCCTCGAAGTGGATCGATCCCCTCACGTGCCATTGCGTGGGAAAATCCGTGTTGGGCGTCTGGCGACGGCGACATTGATGGACCAGTAGGCGTTTAGCGACTTGAAGTAGGGGCGATGTTTGGCCCCCGGTCATTGACCGGGGGCTAAGACGGTACGCAAACGAATGCCCTTAGCCCCCGGCGAGTCGCCGGGGGCTGAAGCGGATGCCTTTCAGATGACCAAACAGTAATACGAACGCTACTTCTTCGCCCCTTTTGGGTTCGCCGCGGCGTCTTTCGTCGGAGTGGTAGCGACCGGCAGCATGCGCACCGTGCTGAGCGACAGCGCCGCTAGGTCTTCCAACTTGATCGGCTTGATTTCGTTTTCGACCGCATCGGCATAGCGCCAGCCGACGAACAAGAAATGCGTGCTGGTCTGAAAGAGATACAACTCGAACGTGCCCGGCTCGATGATATTGAGCCTGTTTTCGCCGTTATGGCCGTTGTTGCGGTCGTAGAAGTGTTGCGGACCCTTGGCTACCAGTCGTTTGCAGCCGACCGCGCGGTCGTCGTCCCAATATTTCATGTCGCCTTCCTTATGCTCCGAGACGGCGCCGCCGGAAATGTCGCAATTGACCCAAGTCTTGGAAGTTTCGGGCAAGGCTTTGGCCAATTTCGCCTGCAACATTCCCAGCCGCGCCGGAAACGACTTGTCCACCTCGCCGCAGGCGAGGTAACCGTAGTACGGAAACTCTCGCGGGTCGTTCTTGGTCATGAACTTGCCCTCGTAGCACCGCCACATGCCGGGCAGCCCATCGGCGTCAGTCATCGGCTTGCCCGCCGGCGGGAGCAGCATCGGCGGTTGCAGGCGATGCTCGCTAATGAGCTTGACGACGCTCTCATCCTTGTCCTTCACATCCCGGCCGTTGCGGTCTTTGAGGATATCTTCGTCGTGCTCGGAGTTCGCCTGATAGGAGGCCGCAAACACTTTCGGCACGCGAATCGAGAACGGCAGGGGCGCGTCGGTCGCATCCTTGCCGCCGGCGGCGGGCACCGACAAGGGGCCGTACAGCACGACGAACGGCGATTCCGTCTTCCATTGCTTGAGTTGTTCTTCGTAGCGCCGTTCGTACTCGCCGGTACCGCAACCGACGCAGAGCAGTAACGCGCCCCAACCGGCGCAACGACAAGCAAGGTGCATGATGCGAGGTATCACGAGTGGCCCCTCCAAAGGTATAGGAATTCTGCTTGCATGATAACGCATCGCAATTTCGCTCACAACCGACCGGTTTCACCGAAATCAGGGGGTTTTACTTTTTCACAATGTAGGGTGGGACAAGCTCGCCCAGCGAGCGCCGGCCCACCACAAATGCCGAGAAATGGTGGGCCAGCGCACGGCTTCCGCCGTGCTGGTCCCACCCTACAATTTGCGCATCGTGAAAAAGTGAAAGGCCTTGTTCACCGAATGCCCACCCGAGAGTTCGTCTAGGCATACGGGCCGCGATGCCGTAGTATTTCCGGGCCAAAATACCCCTTGCACGGGGGTCGGAGTCAAATCGAGACTTGCCAAACCAAATCGGGTTTCTGTCACGGAGGACAACGTGAATATCCGGAAGATCGTCAATGCAGCCCTCGCCCCCTTCGGTTCGCAGCTTGTCTCGCGCAGGCTCGTGGCGACCGACCGGCTGGGCGTGGACGTGGTGCGCGACATTCAGAAACTACGCGCGGACGACCGGTACAAAGCACACCTTGCCGGGAAGTCCGTGAACACGATTTTCGACATCGGCGGGAACGTGGGCCAGTCGGCGATCCGTTTCGCCAAGGCCTTTCCCAACGCCCAGGTTTACACTTTCGAGCCGGTGCCAGAAACCTTTCGGCAGCTCGAATCCAACGTCGGTCGATTCAAGAACATCAAGGC
>JAYVCO010000563.1:0-9740 GCA_043749935.1 Planctomycetia bacterium | reverse complement strand
TTTACGATCCGCTCGACTCGGCCTGGCTTTCGACGTTGCTGGCCGCCTTGCCGATTGTCGTGCTCTTGGGCCTATTGGTCATCGGCCAATCGGCGCCGCGAGCCGCCGTCGTGGGTTTGATCGTAGCGCTTTTGGTTTCGGTGATCGGTTTCGGCATGCCGGCTTCGGCCGCGATTGCTTCGGCTGCCTACGGCGCCTGCTTCGGGCTGCTGCCGATCGGTTGGATCGTGCTGGCCGCCGTTTTTTTGTTTCACTTGACGGTTCGCGCCGGGCAATTCGAAGTCGTGAAGCACTCGGTGGCCGCGATCTCGCCTGATCGGCGCATGCAGGCGTTGTTGATCGCTTTCTCCTTCGGCACGTTTATCGAAGGAGCCGCCGGCTTCGGCACACCCGTGGCCATTAGCGCGGCGCTGATGATCGGGCTGGGCTTTTCGCCCTTATATGCCGCGGGCTTGGCGCTCATCGCCAACACGTCGCCCGTGGCGTTCGGCGCGCTGGGCACGCCGATCACCACGCTAGCCAAGATCTCAGGCCTGGATGAAATGGCGCTGAGCCAGATGGCAGGGCGGCAGTTGCCGTTCTTTTCGCTGATTGTCCCGGCATGGCTCGTGGCGACGATGGCGGGCTGGCGCGGAGTGGTCGGCTGCTGGCCCGCGATTTTGGTCTGTGGCGGCAGCTTCGCCGGCATCCAGTTCCTCACCGCCAACTTTCACGGACCGACCTTGGTCGACGTCGTGGGCGGCCTGGGGTCGCTGCTTTGCTTGACCGTGTTTCTCCGCTTCTGGCAGCCGAAGGAGATTTGGCGATTTCCGGATGAACCGGCGCCCGACCCGGCGCTTTTGAAAATCCACCTGACGCGCAGGCAAATTTTTCATGCCTGGGTTCCTTGGGCCTTGCTCTCGATCCTGGTATTCCTTTGGGGCGGTCCGGACTTTCGCAAACTTCTGAATGGCGGCGACGCAGCACAGCCCAACGCGCTGGCCGGCGTTAGCAAGTTGTCCTGGGAAATGCCGGCGCTGCACAACAAAGTATTCCGCACCGCCCCGGTGGTTGCATTGGCAAGCGGTTCGGATCGCGCGGACGAGCCGGAAAAGGCGGTTTACGATTTCAATTGGCTTTCGACGACCGGCACCGGAATCTTTCTGGCAGCCGTGTTGTCGGCGATATGGCTCCGCATTAGGCCCAGCGAATTTGTTCGTCAGTTCGGCGATACACTCTCGAAAATGCGCTGGGCATTGCTGACCATCGCTTGCATGTTGGCCATCGCCTTCACCACGAAGTACAGCGGCAGCGACGCCACGCTCGGACTGGCGTTCACCCGGACGGGCGCGCTCTACCCCTTCTTCGCTCCGCTGTTGGGTTGGCTGGGAGTCGCGCTGACCGGATCCGACACGTCGTCCAACGCGCTGTTCGGCAGCTTGCAACGCATCACCGCCGAACAATTGGGGCTGAACCCGGTGCTGATCGTGGCCTCGAATAGCACCGGCGGCGTGATGGGAAAAATGATCGACGCACAAAGCATCGTCGTGGCAGCGGTGGCGACCGAACAGACCGGAGGCGAGGGCAAAATCCTTCGCTTCGTGTTTTTTCACAGTGTGGCGCTGGCGTGCCTGGTGGGCTTGCTCACCTTATTCCAGGCCTATGTTGCACCCTGGATGATCCCGACAATGGGACCCTGACGTTAGGCTCGCGCCGCTGCAGGCGTCCAGAGTCTTAACGCCGGCCGTATCGCCTTGGGCGCCCTCGCCAGCGGGAGCATCGCCTCGGATACGCCAGCCAGAAAGAAAAAGAGCATGTTGAACATGGGAATTATGGAGACGTTGTGAAACATCGCGTTGGACACATAGACGCCCATAGTGCCCAGCAGCAATAGAGCACATTGTCGGGCCCAAAGCGGCGCGTCGACACAGCGCCACACCTGCCAGGCGTCGAAGATCCAGCAGCCAAGCAGCAGCACGAACAGCCCCAGGCCCAGGACGCCCGTTTCGGTCAGAATGCACAAGAACACATTGTGTTGAATGTAAGGCCGGGCCTTTTCCAGAGGCAGGTCACTCGTTCGATCCGATAAGTAGGCTGGGCTCTCGGCAGCATACTGGCCAAATCCGAACCCCAGAAGCGGACGGTCTTCGAACATGTGCCAGGCGACAGTCGCCAGAATTGGCCGCAATCGGGCAGATTCCGCCATGTCCTCAACGCTCAGATCCTTGTCGCGTTTGAATGCATACAGGTACTCCCAACTCACGGCGACCCCCACGACGCTGACGATCGCCAGCGAGCCCAACACTGCGACACGCCAACCGCGCGGCACGCTCAGGGCGATCACAATCGCTAGCCCAAGCGCCAGGCCCATCCACACGCTGCGCGTGAGCGTGCTATACGCTCCGAGCGCAAAAATGGGGAGCACCAAAACGAGCAACATCAGTTGTCGCCGCCTGTTGAGCCGTGGCCACCACATCAAAGCCGCAATGAGGCAAACGCCCATGAAGAATCCCAGGCCGGCTGGATTCAAGAGCGGCCCGCGGCCGCGGCCAAAGAACTCGTGGTATTCGGGCGAAGCGATGTACTTCGGGAAGACAAATGCCCAGGCCTGGTGCGTTTCGGCAACCGCGGTGAGACACAAGTAAATTCCAAACACACCCAGCGCCGTGAACAACCACAACGCCTGCCGCTGGGTCCAGGCGGCTTGCCGTGCAATCCAATACATGGCGGCAGGCATCAAATAGTAGAACAGCAACTGCGAAACTGGCAGCCAGCCGCTGATTTTGAAGTCGTGCGTGAAGGTACTGGCCACGAACACCACGATCAGGGCGGCGAAAAGCCAATCTGTTTTTGCCAGCGGTTTCGGATCGGCCCAACCCCACTGGCGATAAACAACGTATTGAGCCGCCAAAACGAACCATATCAGGCGGTCAGCCGTCAATGGGATGACGCCGGTAGGAACACTGTAGAAAGGCGATCCAAAACAACTGCCGACCAGCAGCACCAACAACGCGCCGCCGATCAGTCCGCCGCGCAGAAACACGATGGCGACCCAAACAAGTGCCACCAAACCAACGGTCATCAACAAGAATTCCACGTTCGTCCAGTCGGCCGCAGTCGATTTTCGACGGGCTATCCCAGGTGACAAGTGTTTGTAATCGCAATACAAACATAGTCCACGACTTAAGCTGGCCAGTGTCCGGCCGTTCGAGGTTAAGTTAACGACTTTGGACGTGCCCACGACGACGTTACGGACCATGCCGAATATGACGAATGTGGCAGCTTTCAGCGGACGAACTTGCGGGTTCGATCAGCGCGGCTCAAAATGAGACAGCCCGCTCGGAACCGCCGCGCGGAAACCTTGGAGAACCGTTGATGAAGCCGCGACTTGGTTTGCAGTTGGGATTATCGTTCATTCTTTGCACGGCCGGATTCGGAGAATCGTCATGGGCCGCAGAAGAGTTTAGCAACGGCAAGTTCCAGCCGACCGCTCAAGACAAGATCGTTCCGCGGGGCGCCAAAATCGAATTGCTGTGGAATGAAGGGGAGTTCACCGAAGGCCCTGCTCCGGCCGCCGATGGCGCCATCCTGTTTTCGGACATCGGAAATCGAATCATGAGATACGATCCACGCGCCAAAACCACGACTGTGTTTCGCGCCACCAGCGGCAAGGCGAACGGTTTGAAGTTCGATCCCCAAGGCAACCTGGTCGCTTGCGAAGGGGCCGCCCCCGGCGGCAATCGACGGATTTCCGTCACTAACCCCGCGGGCAAAACGCGCACACTGGCCGATCGCTTCGAGGGCAAGCGATTCAATAGTCCCAACGACCTGGCAATCACCACCGGCGGCCAGGTGTATTTCAGCGATCCGCGCTATGTCGGCGACGAGCCGCGCGAGCTCGATTTCGAGGCAGTGTTTCTCGTCGAGCCAACGGGCAGCGTGCGGGTCGCCACGCGCGAAGTGCAAAAGCCCAACGGAATCATCGCCACGCCTGACGACAGAACCGTGTACGTGTCCGACAACAACAGTCTCGCCGACGGCAACCACCAACTTGTGAAATTTGTGGTGCAATCCGACGGCACGCTGGCCGAAAAAAAAGTGCTCTACGATTTTGGGCCCCATCACCGTGGCATCGATGGTATGACGCTCGACCAGCAAGGCAATATCTACGCCACCGCGGGCAGCGGTTCGGAGGCGGGCGTTTATGTTTTTGGAACGGGCGGCGAGTCACTGGCGTTTATTGCCACGCCGGGGGACCCGACCAATTGCGTGTTTGGAATCGGCGATGAGGCCGCGACGCTCTACATCACCGCCGCCGGTCCCAAATCAACGCCCGCCGAGGCCAAGCCCCGCTATGGACTGTATCGCATTCCTCTGACCATTCCGGGCTATCACGTTTTTCCCAAAGAAGCCGGGAAGTAGTTAGTACCGAATTACATTGTCGAATTGCATGGTGCCACTGGCATCTTGCCAGTGTCCGAAAGACAAAGCACTGGCGACACGCCAGTGGCACGTTGATTGACATTCACGCGGCTATTCGGACGCAACCGGAATCAACCGCACTTCGCGCAAGTCCATCACGGCGGGTCCCGGCTTGGTGCGCGGCTTGACCGAAAGCGTGTAGCGACCGGGCCGGGGAATTTTGATTTCGCCGATCTTTCGCGCCACGAATTCTTGAAATCCACCCGTCTCTTCGACTGTGGTGGTCACGGTCTGGTCGGCAAGGTTGAAGCCGACCTGGCTGCCGCCACTGCCATTGCCGCAGCCTTGCAGGATCTCTAGTTGAAACTTGCCGGGCTTGTCGACCTGCAGCTCGAAGCTGACCCAATCATCGCGTCGCACCCAAAAGCCAAGCGTCCGTTTGTGCGGCAACGGCTCATAGCGCACCATGACGCCGTGAATCTCCGCGCAGGCCGCAGGCAGTGTGATCGTACCATCCTCGGCTTGTCCGTCGGGCCGGTAGTCGGGATTAGGCCGCGCGGACTGAGCATCGACCTCCTTGAGCCATGAAGCCAATTTGAGCGCCAGCCGCTCCGCTCGCTCCGGTTCTTGTTCGATCAAGTTCGTGTTTTCGCTGGTGTCCTTGACGACGTTGAACAGTTCGCGCCGCCCTTGTTCGTAAAACTCGATCAGTTTGAAATCCCCTTCGCGAACGGCTCCGCCAGGCTTGCCGCCTTGAGGGCTGTAATGGGGATAGTGCCAGTAGAGTGGACGTGGATCGAGGGTTCCGGTCTGTTTCAGCAGGGGAACGAGGCTGACGCCGTCGATCGCGTGCGGCACGCCGAGTGAGCACGCCTCGGCAAAGGTCGGCAGCCAGTCGATGCTGCTCGTGGGTGTATCGCAAGTCGTCCCGGGCTTGATCGCCGCCGGCCACCGCGCGACGACCGGCACGCGAATGCCTCCTTCATAGAGATAGCCCTTTCCTTCGCGCAAGGGAGCGTTGTTCGTGGCCGGGATTTTCGATCCCTCGGCGGTTGCCAAACCGCCATTATCTGAAGTGAAGACGACCAGTGTGTTTTCGGTCAGGCCGAGTGACTTCAGTTTGCGGAGGATTCGCCCCACGCCGTCGTCGACACTCTCGATCATTGCGGCGTACACCGGATTTCGTTGGAGCCCGGAGGGTTTTGGAGCGGCCTCATACTTGGCAACCAGATCCGGCTTGGCCATCAGCGGCGTGTGAACGGCGAAGTGTGGCAGGTACAAAAAGAACGGTTGCTTCTGGTGCTCCTCGATGAACTTCTCTGCTTCGGCCGAGAGCCGATCGGTCAGATACTCGCCTTCGCGAGAGTGGTCCAAACCTGGCAGGGCTTGCGCTTCGCGATTGCGGAAAGGAGCGAAGTGGCTAAGTACTGAGCCTTTCTCATCGCCGCCAATTCCCAAATCGAATCCCTGCCGCCACGACTCGAAGCCCGCTCCACCCAGATGCCATTTGCCAATCGCGGCCGTCGCATATCCGGCCTTGTGCAACAATTCAGCGACCGTGGTTTCTTCGAGCGGCAACTCCTGGCGAAAATCGGCGCGCAATAGTTTGCGATGCGGCGAATCGCCTTGGCCCGGAAGATAGTCGGTCAAGTGCAGTCGCGCCGGGTATTTGCCGGCCATGATCGCCGCGCGGGTCGGCGAACAGACCGGGCAAGCGGAGTATGCTTGCGTAAACCGCATGCCTTCGGCCGCCATCCGATCAACGTTCGGCGTGCGATGGAACTTGCTGCCATAGCAACCCAAGTCGGCCCAGCCCCAATCATCCATCAAGATCATCACGACATTGGGACGACGCGGAGCGGTTTTGTCATCGGCCCGTGCGATGCCAAGACTGGTCAAAAGCGCGCAGGCACCCACGAGCGCGCCGCACAAAAGTCGTTGGTGGTGAATCGATCTCATGGAGCAAGAACACTCTCCGGCTGGGTAAGCCTGTGATGGTTTGCCAATATTCTAATGTCGATCCCGCCCCGATTGCACCAAAATCCTGAACGGCGACCCGGTCAAGGGCCGAGATGCGCGGGTCGCAATCTCGTCAGCACGGTCCGGTCGCCAATCCAGGGGGTCGGCGGACTGGCGAAGTATCGGGTCAGGGCGTTCAGCCGCACCGCATAGACCGACCGATGCTGGACAAATGCCTGCCACGACTCGTCGGAGCACGAGGTCGGATACCCGGCCTCGCGCAATTGGCGGCAGGCCGCTTCGAATTCCCCGCGCTCGATCCCAGGGTGTTTATTATTTGTATTGAAATGTCGTCGAGCGAAGCGTAACTGAGTGAGATCGACCAGAGCGTGGCAACCGATGGTGTACATCATCCGGGCGCTGGCGCGGCTGCGAATCAGGCCGTCCGATAACTTGTGCGGATCGTCCTCGACTGCGGTGATCAACAGCGTCGCGGCGTCGAGCACTGCTCCCAAAGCGCTGACCCAGGAAAGATCGTCGTGCGATGAGCGGAAGAACGACAGGATGGGATAGGCCAGATGGCTATCGAGCATTTCGGCGGTCCACAATTCGAACTGCTTGAACGTGCCGGAAAGCTCGTCGACGATTTTGTGGCTGCCAAACGTCTCGAGCAACATCACGCCCGACGACGGAGCGCCGGCCCGCCCTTCGAGCATCAACACCATCATCTCACGACGCGCAAACGAGCCATACAGGTTAAAGGCCAGCGCAATCACCAGGGCCAAAACGGCCAGGCCCGAGGCGGCAGCGACGAGCACCGCAATCCGGGCCTCTAGCGTAACGGGCACGAAATCGCCGAAGCCGACGGTGAACAAAGACGTGCCCGCCAGATAAAGCGCGGTCTCAAAATCTTCCAGAGGCGGTTGAATCTGATCCGGCCGGGCGTGCAGGATCAGTCCAAAGCCGAAGATGAGCGCCAACACCCAAGAGATCATGACGAGCACGAGCACGAACGGGGCGAAGGTGCCCAAGAAATCCTCGCGCCGCCACCCGGGCGTCAAGCGAACACCGATGTGCCGCCAGATCGGCCAGAGCAAGATGATTAGGTGGGGCGCAAGCCGCAGCACACTTTCCGTCCGGCGCGGCACCACGATGGTTTCGAACACGTCGAACAGGACGATCCCAACCAGCGCGATTCCAAACAGCAGTTCAAGCGCGAAAATGGGTGCTCTCCTCACTCCAGCGTAACAGGCTGCGGATCCTCACTTGGTGAGCATGACCTCAATCATCCAGTCGCCGCCGAAATCGACTTTGCGCGCGGCACCAGGCGGGCCGACTTGCGAATACTTGCCTCGGGTGCTGGTATCGTAGCCCACCGACACGCCCTTGTCGCGACTGGAACTGAACTTGAGCGCGACCTTAAAGTCCATGGGAACCTTGATGGGCTGAGCGAACTTGATCTGGACCCATTGCTCCAGGCCGCGACTGAACAGAGAGTTCCTGGCCGTTTCGCTGGCCACGATCTGATTGGTTTTCGCATCGAGAAAAAAGATCTCGAAATCGCCGGCCGGGGGCAAAGCGCCAAACTGTGAACCAAAAATGCGCAAGCCCGCAATTCGTCGGTCGGCGGTCGGCAACCGGAAGGCGACGATCTCGCCCGCCGATCCGGTGAACTTCTTGCCGTCGGCGTTCCCGTCGTGATAGAGCAACTGGTTGACGCTCCTCGGGTCGCCCAGGTCGACGGCTTGAGCCACGAGTGGCAACGCCAGCAGCAAACAGAGCATTCCCGCAACATCGCGAATCATCACCGCACGCATCCTTTCCCGAGTAACCCTCGAAAGCTCGAATTCGCGGTAAACTCAGCAACAGTCCATCCATGCCCCAAGCCGGGGCACATTCGACCAAAGGTCGGCGGGCCATGTCAAGCTATGAATGGAATTGCCCGCTGAGAGTGGTTAAAACGCGACGAGCTAGCTGCGCTTGAAACTACAGATTACGATGTCGTCTTACGATGTCGTCTGAAGCTAACTTCGCATGACTCACGATCCGCTTGGCATGCAAGCGCAACTTTGCAAGCACCACTTTCGAGAGAGACACACAACTATGAATGACAACACCGCTGCACGACTCTGTTTGTTTCTGGCGATCCTGCTTGGTCCTGTGGTTGGACCGGTTCGCGCCGATGACGCTTCCAAAACCTTGGCTGGCACCTGCCTGGTTTTCGTGGGCACCGATACGGGGCCGAAAAGCCAAGGGATCTATGCCTATCGCCTCGATCTGGCCAGCGGCCAGTGTACGCCGCTCGGACTGGCCGCAGCCGTCAAGAGCCCTTCGTTCCTGGCCGTACACCCAAACCTCAAGTTTCTCTACTCGGTCAACGAGATCGACGACTTCGAAAAGAAACCGGCCGGCGGCGTCAGCGCGTTTGCCATCGATCCGCAGACGGGTAAGCTTCAGTTCTTGAATCACCAGTCGTCGCAAGGTGCTGGGCCGTGCCACCTGGTCGTCGACAAGTCGGGGCAAACCGTGCTGGTGGCCAACTACGGTGGCGGCAGCGTGGCGGCCCTGCCGATCGGGCCCGATGGAAAACTGAGTCCCGCGACCTCCTTCATTCAACACGTCGGAAGCAGCGTCAACGCGTCGCGGCAAAAGGCACCGCACGCCCATTCGATCAACGTCGATCCCGGCAATCACTTTGCCGTCGCGGCTGACTTGGGCTTGGACAAGGTGCTGGTGTATCGGCTCGATCCCGCCGCGAGCAAACTGACCGCCAACGATCCGCCCAGCGTGGCCGTCAAACCGGGCTCGGGCCCGCGGCACTTCGCCTTTCACACCAGCGGCAAGTTCGCCTATGTGATCAACGAGATTCTCTGCACCGTGACGGCCTTTGCCTACGACGGCCAGCACGGAAAATTGACTGAACGACAAACTATTTCAACCTTGCCCGCCGGTGTCGACATCAAACCGGAATACAGCACGGCCGAAATGCAGGTCCACCCGTCGGGAAAATTCGTCTATGGCTCGAACCGCGGGCACGACAGCATTACGGTCTTCGCCGTCGATCAAACCGATGGAACGCTGCGTACGGTCGAAAACAAATCGACCGGCGGCAAGACTCCACGGGGATTCGGCATCGATCCCACCGGCCATTTTCTGCTGGCGGGCAACCAGGACTCGCACACGATCACGGTCTTTCGCATCGATCAGGAGACTGGCAAACTGACGGCCACCGGCAAACCACTCGAAGTTGGTTCGCCGGTGTGCGTCAAGTTTGTCATGCCTTAGCGACCGCGAAAAAATAACCTGAACAGATTACTTCTGCGGCGAGATGGTGTAGTTCCATTCACCGTGGAATTCGTGGGCCTTGAGGCGCACTTTGG
>JAYVCO010000562.1:0-2207 GCA_043749935.1 Planctomycetia bacterium | reverse complement strand
GGCTGGAAATCGTGGTGTAGCCGTTTCGCTGGGCGAGCTGGATGGCCTCGATCGTTTCGGTGAGGGTGCCGATCTGGTTGACCTTGATCAGGATGCTATTGGCAATGTGCTCGTCGATGCCGCGCTGCAACCGCTGGGTATTGGTGACGAACAGGTCGTCGCCGACCAATTGCACTTTGTTTCCCAACCGCTTGGTGAGCAGGCTCCAGCCTTCCCAGTCGTCTTCGCTGCAACCATCTTCAATCGAGCAGATCGGATATTTTTCAACCCAACCGGCCAGAAATTCGACGATGCCCGCCGAATCGATGGGCTTGCCGTCGATGGAGTACTTCTTCGTCTTGCTGTCATAAAGTTCGGTCGCGGCCACGTCGAGCGCGATCCAGACCTGCTCCCCTGCCCGATAACCGGCCTGCGAAATGGCTTCGAGAATCAAATCGAGCGCGGCGCCGTTGCTGGGCAAGTCGGGTGCAAAACCCCCTTCGTCGCCGACGGCCGTGTTCAGTTTTTTCCCCTTGAGCACTTTTTTGAGCTGGTGAAAAATCTCGACGCCGCAGCGCAGGGCCTCGCTGAAATTCGAAAAACCCAGCGGCATGACCATGAACTCTTGCACGTCGACCGAGTTGTCGGCGTGCTGGCCGCCGTTGATGATGTTCATCATCGGCGCCGGCAGCAGCCGGGCGCCCGGGCCGCCGAGATAGCGAAACAGCGGCAGCCCGCAGTGATCGGCGGCGGCGTGAGCCACGGCCAGCGACACGCCGAGGATCGCATTGGCGCCCAGGTTTTTCTTGTTTTCGGTGCCGTCGAGATCGATCATTCGGCGATCGATTTCCGCCTGATCGAGTGCGTCCATGCCGGTCAGCGCGTCGGCCAGTCGCTCGTTGACGTTGTCGACCGCCTGGATCACGCCCTTTCCCAGGTAGACTTTGGTTTGGTCCGTATCGCGCAGCTCCCAAGCCTCGTGGACTCCGGTGCTCGCACCACTGGGCACGCTGGCCCGACCAAACGAACCGTCGACCAACACCACGTCGACCTCGACGGTCGGGTTGCCGCGGCTATCCAGAATCTGTCGGGCCTGAATATCTACTATCGAGCTCATCGCATCTCTCACGGAGTGTTTTTTGTTGTGGCTAATAATTCGCGTTTGGTTTTTTAAGTCGGTCAAAGTGGCTTGAACACTTCCACCTTGGTGCTCACGACCATCTGCTTCGTCTTGGTCCGAAATTCCTTCATGTGCGGGGCCACGGCGTGGGCCTGCAGGTTGGCAAGTGTCTCCCATTTCTCTTGCATGACGATCACGTTGGCGCGCGGCGGCGATTTGGGCGGATCGGTCAGAGGGAGATCCACGCTTGGCACATACTCGATACAGCCCTCCTCGGCTCGCACTAACGGCAGCAAGTGACGCTGCTCCGCCAAAAAAGACTCGCGCATGCCTTCGACCAATTCGATTGTCGCGACGACGTAAATCATGAAGATTGCTCAGTTAAAGGAGAGTTATTGGGGGTTTTGCCGCCGGTTCGCCGGACAAACGCCCGGCGCAGGCAGGCATTTTGGAGCGCGAGGCGTTTTTACGCAATGGGCAGGGACGCCGGCGAGTGCCCGACCGTTTAGGAGACGACGGTATGCTCGACGGCCGCTTGGACGAGCGAATCGCGAGTGGGCAAAGGCAGTTTTTCGCCAATCCAAACAGGCCGATCAGAAATATCGACTTCCGCCGGCAACTTGAAATTTGGCAACGTCGACAGCGATTGCGCGGCAAGCGTGGCCAAAGTCCCCTGCCCCGTCGCTCCGATACCGCAGGGAATTTGGGCCGACTTACAGACTTCGTAAATCGCCAGCGCCGGCGTGAGTCCTCCGACTCTCCCCAGATCGATTCTCACCTGCCGACAACTGCCGAGATCGATGATTTGTTCGACGCGCGCCAGTGAGGTGACGCTCTGATCGAGCGACAGCGGCGTGCGAATGGATTGTTGCAACATCGCGTGGCCGACCAGGTCATCTTCGCGAAGCGGCTGTTCGATGTATTTCAAAAAGAAATCTTCTAATCGGTAAAACATCTCTTGCTGACCGAGCGTGCAAAGACCGTCGCAGTCGATGGCGATAGGTTCGGCTGGAAATGTCTGGCGCACTGCGCGCACCATTTCCAAATCCCAACCGGCACGGAACTTGAGCGTCACTAGTTCATAGCCCGATTCAAAAGCCAGGCCGAT
>JAYVCO010000561.1:0-3248 GCA_043749935.1 Planctomycetia bacterium | reverse complement strand
GGTTGAAGCGACGCACACCCTCCGCGGCCACGCGTTTGCCGCCGGGATGTGGATTCACGACCAGCGTGTTGCCTCCGGCGATCATGCTCACGGCGTTGCCGGTGATCGTGGGCAGCGAATGCGTGACCGGCGTAATGGCCCCGATCACGCCGAACGGGGCGTGTTCGATGACGGCCAGCCCGTGGTCGCCGCTGAAGACTTCGCTGCGCATGAATTCGACACCGGGAGTCTTTTCGCCCAGCGTCTTGAGCTTTTCGATTTTGTGCACCAGGCGGCCGATCTTGGTCTCTTCCATTTCCATCGTGCCGAGCTCGACCGACTGATCGATCGATATGCGGCGAATGTGATCGATGATGCGATTGCGGTCTTCCAGCGATCGCTCGCTGAGCTGCTCGAAAGCGTCGGTGGCCGCCGAAACGGCTTCGTCGACGTTGGTAAATACGCCGAAACGGCCGGCATAGCCGCGGCCATTGACCGGCGCGGTTGGCGCCGTGCCCATGCGGGTCAACACTTGCTCGACTACGCTGCGAATCAGTTCTTCAGTTGCTTGCATGGATATTCCAATCCCTTTCGGGAGGCGAGTAAGTTAGTGGTTTATTTCTGGGCGTCTTCGCGGCGGAAGACGCAGGTGTTGTCGATGTGGACCGTGTCGATCAGGCCGACGATCACGGCGTCAATCGGCAGGTTCTTGGTTTCGGGAGTCAGCCGTGCACTGGAGCCTTGCGTGATCAACACGTATTCCCCTTCGCCGGCACCCACCGTGTCGACCGCGACGAACGTGCGGCCAGTGTTGACCAGTCGGCTGCGATCTTGCGGGTCGACGCGAAACGGCTCGACGACGAGCAGCTTGTGCCCGACCATCGAGTCGACTTTGAGGGTAGCCACGAGCGAACCGGTGACTTTGGCGACGAACATGGTCTTAGCCTTTGCTTTCCGATAGTTGTTGGGCCAAAAGTTCTTTTGTCTGTCGAGCCACGATCAATTCTTCGTTGGTCGGCACGACCCAGAGTTGCACGCGACTTCCAGGAGCACTGATTTTCGTTTCGCCTTTTGCCACGGCATTGGCGGCCGCATCGAGCTCGATGCCAAGCTCGGCGAGATTGGCGGTTACGGCCGTGCGAATGTGCAGGCCGTTTTCGCCGATTCCGCCGGTGAACACGATCGCGTCGGCCCCGCCAAGCTCGACCAACATCGCTCCGAGCGCGTGGCGAATGTCGGAAGTGAACACATCGAGAGCCAGTCGTGCGCGCTGGTTTCCTTTTTTCGCGGCTTCTTCCAAATCGCGAACGTCGCCGCTGATGCCGCTGAGGCCCAGCAGCCCGCTACGTTCGGCCAAATCGCCGAGGACTTGCGACAAGGTTTGCCCGGTGTGCTTCATGATCACGGGAATTGCGAACGGATCGAAATCGCCAGCTCGATTGTTGTGGGCGATGCCCGACTGGGGACTCATGCCCATCGAAGTGGCCACGCTTTGCCCATTTCGAATGGCGCAGAGCGAATTGGACCCGCCGAGGTGGCACGAGATAATCCGCAGATCCTGGCGGCCCAGGATTTCGGCCATGCGCGTGGCGATGTAACGGTGGCTCGCGCCGTGAAAGCCCCAACGCTTGATGTGATACTCTTCGGCCCAGACGTATGGAGCCGGGTAGTACCGGTTGCGGTCAGGCACCGTTTGATGAAATCCCGTTTCGAACGCCGCGACCAAGGGAATCTCCGGCAGCTTCTCGCTCAACAGCCGCATGGCGGCAATGTAGGGCGGATTGTGGGCCGGCGCGACTTCACTCATCTCTTCCATGGCAGCCAGAACCCGAGGCGTCACACGTTGCACGCCACTGATCCCGCCGGCATGCACCGCTTTGAAGCCGATGGCCGACACTTCGGACGCCTGCTTGAGGCAACCACTCTCGGGATCGGTGAGCTGTTCCAAGCAACGCCGGACGGCGGCGGCGTGGTCGCCCACGTGCGCCGTCAATTCGCGCTTGGTGCCGCCGATTTCCACGACACAACGACTTTCCTTCGAGCCGATTCGTTCGATGCCGCCGCGCGCGAGCTGGCGCTCGTCGCTCATTTCGAACAACCGGTACTTGAAGCTCGTTGAGCCGAGATTGGCCACGAGAACCTTCATGGCAGGACATCCTTTGGGTGGGACCAGCCGACGGAAACTCCATTCCGCCGATAAAATAAAGCGGCCTCTTACGACAAGTAAGCGGCCACCAGGCCGTCGGCGGGCCGGGGAATCACGTGGCTGGCGACAAGCTCACCGACCTGGCTCGCGGCAGCAGCGCCCGCTTCGACGGCAGCTCGCACGCTACCGACGTCGCCGCGCACCACGGTGGTGACAAACGCGCCGCCGATACTAATGCGCTTGACGATTTCGACGTTGGCCGCTTTGGCCATCGCGTCGGTGGCTTCGACCAGCGCGATCAGGCCCTTGGTTTCGATCAGTCCAATTGCAGAGTTCATGATACGTGGGATCCTTGTTGACGAAAGTTGGTGAATACGGGTGAACTATTTCGAGCCGCTCTTGCGCGACTCGGGAATGACGATGCCCAGATCGTCGTGCGGACGAGGAATGACTTGCACGCCGACGACTTCGCCAATGCGACCCGCCGCGGCGGCGCCGGCATCGGTGGCGGCTTTGACGGCAGCCACGTCACCGGTGACGAAGGCCGTGACCAGACCGCTGCCGACTTTGTCCCAGCCGAGGAACTGCACGTTCGCGGCTTTCATCATCGCGTCGCTGGCTTCGACCAGGGCGATGAACCCCTTGGTCTCGATCATGCCTAGCGCTTCCACTGTTTTTGCCATAGAAAACTCTCCGAAGAAAAAAGGGAAAAGGTTGTCCAGTTAGTGTCGTGACGTTTTGCTTCTACTGTTTGAATAACTCGATCTTGGTAGCGTGATCCACATCTGCCGCGTTGCCTTCGTCGGTATCGATGTGTACTTCGAGCTTGCTGGTCTTGTCGGCTCGGACCAGCAGGTCTTGCAGAATGAGAGTGCAAGCACCCTCAATCCGCAGGCTCATGCGGTCGCCGTTCTTCACGCCGTAATGTGCGGCGTGATCGAAGTTCATGTGAACGTGCCGCTCGGCGCGAATCACGCCCTCGGCCAATTCCACGACGCCTTGCGGGCCTACCAACACACAACCGGCGCTGCCTTGAATCTTGCCGCTGGCCCGAACCGGGGCTTCGATACCCAGCGAGATCGCGTCGGTGAAGGCCAATTCCACCTGGCTTGCCGGACGAGTC
>JAYVCO010000560.1:0-3092 GCA_043749935.1 Planctomycetia bacterium | reverse complement strand
CGTGGCATTTTTCAACCTCGCCAAGTGCGGAGCCAAGCTCCGCACGGCTCGCAAAATAACGACTTGCGTCGCTATTTTGTCATCGCATCCCTGCGATGTTGCAGCCTGTTGAGTCAATCAACAGACTGCTAAACGCTCGCACGTTTCTGGGCCTCAGTCTCTTTTCCGGCACAATCCGTGCTGAAACCGCGGTTTTACCGAAACTGCCAGCGGATCGCGAGGTTTCATCCCCTGTAGGCAATGGCGGCGGACACTTATCCGAGCCTAATCGGTTCTCGTGCGCTTCGACGCACGAAGCCTTGGCTCGAAACTCAGGCACTTTCCTCGGGGGAACCTCAACATGAATAGACTCAGTCTCGTGCTCGTTACCGCGTTCGTGGTCACATTTGTGCCCCAAGCGTTGGCCCAACGGCCCCAGGGACGTGGCTTCGGCGGTGGTGCCGGTGGCCCGAACAACTTGGGTCTGCTTGCACAAAAGTCCGTTCAGGACGAATTGAAGCTCACCGAAGATCAGATCAAACAAGTCACCGAGCAGTCCGAAAAACAACGGGAATCTCGCGGCAGCTTGCAGGATCTCAGCCAAGAAGAGCGCCGAGCGAAGCTCACCGAACAGACTCAGGCGAGCGACAAAATGGTCGCCGCATTATTGCAGCCCGCCCAGCTCAAACGGCTCAAACAAATCTCGCTTCAGCAACGTGGCGGGCGGGCTTTCTCCGATCCCGAGGTGGCCCAATCGCTCGCGCTGACCGACAAGCAAAAAGAGCTGGCGGCGACGATACAACAGGGCGCCCAAAGTGAAATGCGAGACCTGTTTCAGGCGGGCGCCAACGAAGAAGCCCGAACGAAAATGCAAGAGATCCAAAAGAAAACCAGCGAGCAAGTGCTCGGGGTTTTGACGCCGGAACAGCAGACCAAATGGAAAGAGCTGACCGGCGAGCCGTTCAAGGGAGAAATTCAACAGCCACAATTTCGCGGCGGACGCAATCGACAGGCCGCCGGCGCCTGAGCGAGTACCAGAGTCCACTTTACGATTCTAGGGCCCTGTCCTCCCGCGCCGCATTGCGGGGGGATGGGGTTCTTTGCTTTGCCGTCCGTTGCGCCGCGTCCCATGTTCTTGAGCCTCGGCTCGTCAATGCTAGTGCCTTGACACTCTCGCATTCGCCCGGTATCTTTACCGGATTACGAATTTAGCTAAGTAGTGTGGCGAAAACGGTTTTTGCCAAGCGAACGACAGCGTTCGCCACACTGACTAGCGGATGTTGCGGGTACCCCCGAGAGCGACCGAAAAGCATGGCGGGCGTTGTCCTCGAGAACGTTTCGAGGGTTTTCCCGGGCAATGTATCGGCGGTTCGAGGGATCAACCTTGAGGTTCACGATCGGGAGTTTCTCGTGCTAGTCGGGCCCAGCGGTTGTGGCAAAACCACAACGCTGCGGATGATTGCCGGACTCGAGGAACTTTCGTACGGTAAGATCAAGATTGGCTCGCGCACAGTGAACGATGTCCCGGCGAAAGAGCGGGACGTCGCCATGGTGTTCCAAAACTACGCCCTGTATCCGCACATGACGGTGTACCGGAACCTGGCGTTTGGTTTGGAAGTTCGCGAGCGGGTTGGCGCGTGGCGATGGTTGTGGCAGTGGATTCTTCCTGCGTCGAGGCGAGCGAAGCAGACGCGGTTTTCGATTGCCCAACGCGTCCACCAAACCGCGCGCGTGTTGGGTATTGAGGATTTGCTGGAACGCTTTCCGCGGCAATTGTCCGGCGGAGAGCGACAGCGCGTGGCACTGGGGCGAGCGATCGTCCGCAACCCGGCCGTGTTCTTGTTCGACGAACCGCTGTCGAATCTGGACGCCAAGTTGCGGGTAGAAATGCGGCGAGAGCTCAAGCAACTGCACGAGCGATTGCAGACGACGATGATCTATGTGACCCACGATCAGGTCGAAGCCCTGACGTTGGGACAACGGATCGTAGTGATGAATGACGGGGCGGTTCAGCAAATTGGTCGCCCGATGGACGTATATGACTGGCCGGCCAACCGCTTCGTGGCGGGATTCATCGGCACGCCAGCCATGAACCTCATCGCTGGAGAATTGGTTTCGCAAGACAATGAACTGTTTTTTCGTCGCGGGAAATGGTCGGTCGCGATAACGCATCGACAACTCAAGTCAGGGGTGGTTTGCGGGCCAGTGGTGTTGGGCGTCCGACCCGAGGACGTTTACATCGATAGGCTCGGCGCGAACTCGGCCGAGGTCGAGGCCAGCGTGGGTTTGGTGGAACTATTGGGCGATGCAACGGTCGTGGCGGTTGAGGTCAACGCGGGAGCCTCTGACCAGTGGCGGCAAGTCACGCCGGCAAGCAAGGGAATCGGAAAGGATGGCGCGGAGCACAAGAACGACGTGCTTTGCGTATTGAGCAAGACGGCACCACGAACCGACTTGCGAACCGGAGAACGGGTCGAATTGCGGGTGGATGGAAAGCGGATCCACCTATTCGATCCAGCAACCGGCGAGAATTGGGCCGAACGGAAGCTCCAAGATGAATAAGAGCCGAGACAAATTAGAGTTTGTAGGAAGCTCGGAGGCCGCGGAATACATTATGGTTTTTTAACAATCCGGCGAGGGAAGGTTGCGGAAAAGCTGAATCGGCCGGCCCGTCAGACTTGACCGCTCTCGAACCCGACAATTTGAATCTGCCCCACGGGGGAAAAACTACCACGATGAATGCTAACGAACTGCTGCGGATCGTCGACGCGATCCACCGAGACAAAAACGTCGAGAAAGAAGTCGTCTTCAGCGCCATCGAAGCCGCCCTGGTTTCTGCCGCCAAGAAACAATACGGCGAAGAAGAAGATATTGTCGTTCAGATCGACCGCAAAGACGGCTCGATCAGCGGAACGCATAATGGCGTGCCTCTGGATCCCGAAGAGACGGTCGGGCGCATCGGCGCTCAAACCGCCAAACAGGTGATGATCCAGAAAATCCGCGAGGCGGAACGGGACGCCCTGTACGATGAATATCACGAGCTCATGGGGCAAATGATCACTGGCGTCGTACAGCGCTACGAAGGTGGCGCGGCGACTGTCTCGCTGACCAAC
>JAYVCO010000559.1:0-3922 GCA_043749935.1 Planctomycetia bacterium | reverse complement strand
CGTGTTGGCTGAAGTGGGCATGGCCGACCGGGCCGGCCGCCGGTTGGCCGGTTGCAGCCACGGCATGCGGCAGCGCATCAAGCTTGCGCAAGCGCTAGTACACGATCCTTGGTTGCTGTTGCTCGATGAGCCGCTTTCGGGCATCGACCCGGGCGGACGTCGCGACATCAACGAACTGCTGCTCCGTCTGGCTGCCCAAGGCAAGACGATCCTTGTCTCCAGCCACATCCTGGTTGAAATCGAGCAGTTGTCGAATTCGATTCTGATGATGTCCGGCGGCCGGATCGTGGCGTCGGGAACATTGACTGAAGTGCGCAACCTGATGCGATTTCGACCGCTGATGGTCGAAATCGTGGCTGAGCCCGCGCGCCGGCTGGCAGCTCTCTTGGCCGAATACCCCGATGTGCAAGGCGTCGAAGTACGCGACAGCACGCTGATCGTGCGGACTCGCAATCCGCTCGAGTTCTTTGCCTACGTCGCCGAGTTGGTTTGTCAGCACGGAATTGAACTACGACGGATGCAGACGCTCGATGCGGGCGCCGACGCGGTCTTCGATTACTTGCAGCAGGGGCGACCATGAACTTGCTGCGCGCTTGGACCACGCTCACGTCGTTGACGTTTCGGCGGCTGCTTTGGTCGGCCAGCACGCTGATGGTGCTGTTTCCGTTGACCGGCTGTGTGCTGTTCGTGTTGAGGCGCCATCACGGCCGTGAGTTTTCGCCCGATGAATTCCGCTATTTCAGCGAATTCATGATTTTGGTCTTCGCTTCGTTCGTGGTGCCGATTTGCGCACTGGCGTTCGGCACGGCCAGCGTCGGCGGCGACCGTGAAGACCGCACGCTGGTGTTCGTACTCGTGCGACCCATTCCCCGCCCTCTGGTGCTGCTGGCAAAGTTCATCGCCACTCTGCCCCTGGTGTTGGGATTGGTGGTAGGCGGGTTTTGGCTCTGTTGCAAGTTGGCCGGGGAAGTGGGCCAGGTTGCTTTTCCGTTGTACCTGCCCGCGCTCGTGAATATGACGTTGGCCTACGTCTGTCTGTTCCATCTCTTCGCCGTGACATTTCGCCATTCGACGATCATCGCTTTGATCTACGCGCTGTTCATGGAATTGTTGTTGGGCAACATGCCCGGCATCGTCAAGCGCGCGGCAGTCAATTACTATGGCCGCTCGATCATGTATGCCGCGGGGAAAGACGATGGCTTGCCATCGCCGGATCCGCGCTGGTTCGAATCGTTGCCCGTCGAGACCGCGAGCTGGGCTCTGATCGGTATCGCCGCAGGCGGGCTCTTGTTGGCGATGGTAATTTTTTCACGCCGCGAGTATCGCGATCTGACCTAACGCAGCGCCGTCCGCAAAGTCGTGCATTACGCTATCGATGGGAGTGGCGCTTCGCAGGGAAACGTGAGCACGATCTTCGTGCCCCGTCCCACCTGGCTGGTCAACTCCACGGTGCCGCCGTGCAGGGTCGTGATGCTTTTCACGATGGCCAACCCCAGGCCGACGCCGCCCGAATTAGTCGAACGAGCCCGGTCGACGCGATGGAAACGATTGAAGACCTGCGACAGATGCTCTGGAGGAATTCCGCAGCCAGTGTCGGAAACCTCCACCCGTAACGAGCCGTCTTGTTGCGCGGCGGTCACGCTAACCGATCCACCCCGGGGCGTATGAGCAAGCGCATTCTCGACGAGATTGCCGACCGCCCTTTGAAACAGCGGCCGGTTGATGTGGGCTACGACTCCTCGCGGAGTCTCGATTTCCAGCCGGATGCCCGAGTCGGACGCGAGGGTCTCGTAGTATTCCGAAATCGCGGCCAGCTCGCGCCCAATGTCGAGCGTATCGCGAACGACCTTTGCTTCCGGAATTTCCGTACGGGCCAGGAGCAACAATCCGTCGATCATTCGCGACAATCGCAGCGACTCTTCCAGCGACGAGCCGAGCGCGTCGCGATACTCGTCGACCGTGCGCGGCTTGCTCAGCGCAACCTCAACTTCGCCGCGCAGGTTGTTGACTGGCGTTCGCAACTCGTGGGCGATATCGTCGGAAAATTGCGAAAGTCTGGCAAACGATTCTTCCAGCCGGTCGAGCATTTCATTGAATGTTTCAGCCAGCGCAGCCAGTTCCGTCGGTAGGCCGGCCGAATGCAACCGCTTGTCGAGCGTTGTCGAGCGAATTCGCCGGGCCATGCTGGTAATCTTTTCCACGGGCCGAATCCCGCGCCGCGCTATCTGATAGCCACCCACGCTGCAAATCACCAGCGAACAGACCAGCGTGATTCCCATGTATGTGCGATAGCCGCTCACGATGTCGACCTCGTGCGTGCGGTCGACGGCTACTTGTACGATGTAGGCCGTGCTCAGGCCGGCGCTCGCAATGCGGGCCGAGAGCAGGCGAAACACGCGGCCATCGGGGGAACGAAAATCGACGCCTTTCGCCAAGGGCTCGTCAATTTCAGTGGGCGGCGGAAAATCCCGCGGCGTCACGGTTTTTCCCATGCCGGGTGCCTCGACCATCATCCGGCCGTCGCCATCCAGCAGCCGCACGTACACTTCCGATTCCAGCTCGACTTCCTTCCGCAGCGCTTCATCGTTTTCCGATCGATCGTACAGTAGCGGACTCATCAAACGGATTTCGTTGTGCAAGAACTGGTCGTCGACGCGATCCAGCATGCCCACCAAAGCCCAATACAAAAAACCCGTGGAGAACAACACCAACGCAAACGCGGAGACGGCGTACCACAACGTGAGCCTAGTGGCCAATGAAAATGCCGACGGAGCCGATGCGGCCAGGGCACGCTCGCCACTAGTCTCGGTCTTCGAGGACATAGCCAACCCCCCGCACCGTGTGAATCAATTTACGCTCGAACGGATCATCGACCTTCGAACGCAAGCGGCGCACGTGTACGTCGACCACATTGGTGTCGCTATCGAAGTTCATATCCCAGACCATCTCGGCAATCAACGTGCGAGTCAAAACTTCGCCGGTCCGTCGAGCCAAGAGCGAGAGCAGCAAGAATTCTTTGGGAGTCAGGTCCAAACGCTCTCCGGCCCGCATGGCCTTATAGCGCACCAGGTCCAGTTCCAAATCCGCCACGGAAACCGTCTCGGGTTGGCGAGTCGGACCGCGCCGCAACAGCGAGCGCACGCGAGCGAGCAACTCAGAAAACGCGAACGGCTTGACCAGGTAGTCGTCGGCCCCCAGATCCAAACCTTTGACCCGATCTTGCACCGAGTCTCGTGCCGTCAGAAAAATGACCGGCGTCCGCACCCCGGCCCGCCGCATGGCCGCCAGTATTGACCAGCCATCCTGGCCTGGCAGCATGACGTCGAGGATGACCAGGTCGTATTCTTGGGTCACCGCCTGGTGGCAACCTTCGTCACCTTGCATAGCGACGTCGACGACAAATCCATTTTCCATCAATCCTTTGCGCAGATAGTTGGCCGCCTTGGCTTCGTCTTCAACGACCAGGATTTTCATGGTGCGACGCCCGTCACGGCAGCCAAATGGGTCCGGCACATACGGTTCCATTGTACTCGGCTGGTGGATAGACGGGGCCTCAGCCCTTCGTAATCGTCTCGTCCAGATTCAGCAGGACATTGCCGATTGCGGTCCAGACGGCCAGTTCCGCGGCGTCCATCTCGGCGGCTTGCGGGGCTTCGCCGACACTGATGAGTTTCGCCGCAGCGGCGGGGTTTTGGCGATACCTGGCCAGGTTTTCTTGGTAGATGTGCGTCAAGATTTCCGTTTCTTTTTCGCTCGGGGTTCGAGCCGTGCAAAGCTTGAACGCGAAACTCAGCCGGGCCGCCGTGTCGCTCCCCCCTTCTTTCACGATACGCTCGGCCAAAACGCGAGCCGCCTCAACATAGCCAGGGTCGTTCAGCAGCACCAAGGCTTGTAGCGGCGTATTCGTGCGAGCGCGGCTGTC
>JAYVCO010000558.1:0-2672 GCA_043749935.1 Planctomycetia bacterium | reverse complement strand
TCCATATCCAGCTTTTTTCTCGAAAGAGGAGTAGCAGCATGAGTTTCCGCAACGTTTTGCAGCGTCGTCGTGATGGTTTCACCCTGATCGAATTGCTGGTGGTCATTGCGATCATCGCCATTCTGATCGCCCTGTTGCTGCCAGCCGTGCAGCAGGCCCGCGAGGCCGCTCGGCGATCACAATGCAAAAACAACATGAAGCAACTGGGACTCGCCATCCACAATTATCACGACAACAACAAGATGTTTCCCGCCAATGGTGACGAGTATGACCCGATCACCGGATCCGCCAATGCCTGGACGGCCGGAAATCATCGGAAGGGAAGTTCGATCGTCCGCATGTTGCCCTACTTCGATATGGCACCGCTCTACAAAACAGTCAATTTCAATGGTGACGTTCCAGCGCAGTTGGTCCCGCTTCGACTGGTACTTCCGGCGATCCTTTGTCCGACCGACCCGGGTGGCGGCATTGCGTCATCCAACTCCGCGATCACGGTGTTTAATTACGCCACCTCGATCGGAGCGCAGTCGATGGCGACCTCGCCGCCCTGTACGGCCTATCCCGGAAACGTCTTTGGCACCGGCCCAAACACGCATGCGGACACGCAGGATCCCAATCAGCTTTCTGGACTCTTTTCACGAGCGTTTTGGGCGGCGAAGATCGCGCAGGTCAAGGATGGAACCTCCTCCACGATCGCGTTCGGCGAAATTCTCCCGAATAAGTCGGATCATGCTCAGAACGGTTGGCCCACCGGCAATTCGTATTGGATGGCGACCACCGCACCAATCAACTTCGACACGACGAGTGGCGGTGCCGGCTGCAACAACTGGGCGAGTTGGATGACATCAATGGGTTTCAAGTCGGCTCATCAGGGCGGAGCCCATTTCTTGATGGCCGATGGAACCGTGCGGTTCCTCAATCAGAGCATCAACTATACGACGTATCAACGCTTGGGATGTCGCCGCGATGGCGGAGTGCCGGGGGAGTATTAGTCGGCGATTGGATCGTCAAGATTTCGAGGGGCAGGACCGTGGTCCTGCCCCTTTTTGTTGATCTCCTTGATCACCGGGAAATTAGATCCGCCGATCATCTCAGCGAGGCGGCGATGTTTCTCCGCCAACTCCGTCTGACTGGTGGCGTCGTAGTGTTCGGCCAACAGCACATGAGCTCGTGACTGATTGGGATCCAAGTCCACGATGCTGCGGAGCCAGGCGGCCCGCTCGGCGGGCTGACCATGTTCCCGCAACAGCTCGACGATCTCATAGCGCGCGGACAAGTCATCGGCCTTGTGTGTGACGCGTTCCAGCAAGTGTTGTAGGCGAGCACTCACCTCTTGTTGCTCGGCCACAAACTGGAAGTGTTTTCGAGCCTCATCGTTTCGACCCGCACGCTGCAACGCATTGGCGAGAGCGAAGCGGCATTCCGAGTCGCTCGCATCGGCAGCGAACGCGAGTTGTAAATGGCACACGGCCTCCCCGGCCCGATTGGCATTGAGCTCCAACTGACCGAGCGCCACTCGGGCATCGTAGTTTTGCGGATCATCGTTGAGGATCGCTGCGAAGATTCTCTGGGCCTCGTCCATCTTGCCCCCCTCAAGCTGCACTCGTCCCCAGCCGATGCGAACCTCTACATTGTCGGGCTGGACCTTCAACAGTTGGCGAAACAGTTCGGTCGCAGCAGCCGTTTTCCGCAGAGACAGCCAGGCATTCGCCAGTTGAAGCTGAGCATCGACGCGTTCCGGTGCGAGTGAATAGGCCTTTTGAAAATGCTCTGCGGCGACGGACCAAGCCAGATTCTTCTTGGCCAATAGCCCCCGAAACAGGTGCGGTCCCGGATCATTGGGAAAGTCCTTTTGCCAGGCATCCAGAACGCGATTGGCGTCCGCAAACCGATAGGCGAGGAAATATCCGTTGGCGTAGGCTTCGCAGATTTCGGGGCCGTCGTCACCGGGATTGACGAGTAGTTCGGCCAGATACGGTTCGGCCTCCCGCATTTGTCCGGCTTGAGCCATCGCCAGCCATTCTTCACGGCGAATGCGCGGGGCGGAGAACCCAAGCTGATGGGCCTTACTCAGGTTGTGATGCACCAGATCCAATTCACCCCTGCGGCGAAACACGCGAGCCATGTAGAAAAACACTTCCCCATTGGCAGAGTCGATAGCCGCCGCTTCCCGGAGCACCGTCAAGGCTCGATCGGGATCACGCTGCCGTAGCGCGCGGCACGCGTCGGTCAGCTTCCACTGCACGCGCCAGTCGTCCCAAAAGAAAGCCATCACCGTACCGACCGCAGCCAGAAGCAGTGACAACACCAAGAGGCGGGGCTTGTTCACAACGCCTTCTCCAACATTTCGGGACCGTCAACACTGAAGATGGTCGGAGCGATCGTCGCCGCGCGAACCACACAGAAAACCATTGGCGAAATCGGGCTGGTAGGAATCAGCCTGCAAGGAATTCTCCGCGACTCGTGAATAATTCCGCTTAGGAACTGGCTCGAAACAATTTCCCGGATTGACACTGGTGATTCAGTGAGCGGCAAGGCGCTAGCCGCCGGTGTTTCCAACTCACCGGCGGCTAGCGCCCAATGGCACTCACTTTGAGCGGTTTGGCGCTAGCCACCGGTAATTCGAGATCGACGTTTTCCGGTGAATTACCGGCGGCTAGCGCCGTGCCGCT
>JAYVCO010000557.1:0-10167 GCA_043749935.1 Planctomycetia bacterium | reverse complement strand
CGCCAGTTCCACTGGCGACCCAGTGCTAACTCGCCCATTCACCGACGCCAATACCGGCGCGCCGGCAGAAGAGTTGGTTGCCTTTCCGAACATTGTCGTCGGTAGCGTTACGGTGAGTAACCACAACTCGTTTGCTGGGGCTGGTGGCGCGCTGAAGCACAATCTGTGCTGCTGGCAGGACTGTTGCGATACGTCGTGCGACGACGGCTGCGGGCAATGTTTTCGCGGCCAGAATTGCTCGCGTCTGGATTTCCTCGCGGGATTTCGTTACTTCCGCTTCAACGACAATCTGGGAGTGCGAGAGCGACTGACTTCGATCGACCAGACCAGCGGCGTTCCGGTTGGCACGCAGTTCGACGTGAACGATAGCTTCCGCACGGTCAATAATTTCTATGGCGCCGAGTTCGGACTCGTCGGCCAGCGCTATCGCGGACGTTGGCTGTTGGAAGGATCTGCCAGAGTGGCGCTAGGCACCACTCAACAGACGGTCGCCATCAACGGCAACACGGTGGTGAGTTTTCCCGGACAGCCAAGTGCTTTCAACCAAGGCGGTCTTCTGGCCCTGGGCAGCAATATTGGCGACTACACGCACAACAGCTTCACGGCCATCCCAATCTTTTCGGGCCGCGTGGGCTATCGCGTTACCGAGCGGTTTACCTTCCTGGCGGGTTACACCTTCCTCTACTGGAATCACGTGGCCCGCGCCGCGGATCAGATCGACACCACCGTGAATCCCAATCTGATTCCGCCGCCGATTCCGGTCGGCCCGAATCGTCCGGCCTTTACTCTGCACAACTCGGATGTCTGGTTGCAAGGCATCACGATTGGCGGAGAGCTATACTTCTAAGAATCCCGATTTGCCGCGCGATATCCCTCAAAACTAATGTAAAACGCCTTGCGATTCACAACGGAATCGCAAGGCGTTTTTATTTGGACGCTCGGAGAGAGGACAGGCGTTATCGCCTCAATAGCGCTCTGGATGACGGCTTGGCCGAGTTGCTCGGGCTGATGAGCACTTTGGCCGAAGGCGCGACGTGCGGCGCCACGACCGGCTTCTTCACCGTGACAGTCGGGCTGGCGGTGTGCGTTGTCGGCGCCGCGGCGGTCTTGGATGCTGGCGCGGCCAGGGTCGTGGCGGCCGTTCCAGCCGTCGGATAGATGGCGGTCAAGATAACCGGAGGAGCCGGGACCACCAGCGACCGCTTCGACGCGTAGGCCGGCGTCAATCCGAGCTCACCAAAATTGTTCTGAACGCCGTTGAAGCCTGGCGGCAGATTGATATTCGAGAACATGTCGTTCGTGGTCGTGCCACCCGGAGTTCCGATCGTATCTTTGCCATCGATGAAATTGATAGGTTGCGTTTCGGTCAATTTGTAAGTTCCGGCACGGAGGTTGTTGAAACTGTACGTACCGTTGGGGGCCGTGGTCGTGGTGAGGTTAACCGGCTGCCCCAAGTTGTTCGTGCCGGTCAGGGTCACAATCACGCCGCCAATTGGCGGCTCGCCGGCGTCGATGTTGCCGTTGTTGTTGGCGTCAACGTAGACATTGCCCGCGATGCTCGAGAGGATCGGGAAGTTGCCGAAATTGTAGCCCGCGTTTTTCTGTTGTGCGGCAACGGTCTGGTCGAGCTCGAAGTCCACGTCTTGCACGCCATTGGCATTGAAATCAAACTGCAAGCTCGAAACGTTGGCGAACGAGAATGAACCGGTAGTCGTGAAGCTCGCAAAGGGGATGAACACGCTGAACGGGCTGCCATTCGCGGCGATCAGGTTCGAGAAGTTCGCTGTCGCGCCACCTGGACCCGTGGCCGCAATGTGCATATCCATTGTCGTGCCAGTGCCGACTTGCAGGAAATTGAAGTCCAAGCGGATTCCATTGTTTCCACCGGCAACCAGATTGGCCGAAAGCCCCATCGCGTTGTTCAAGGCCGTCGTGTCCGCATCGACGCCGTCGTATTGCAACGACGCCTCCGTGCCCGGGCCATTCGACGCTGTGCCCAAATTGAAGACTCCGCTGGTCGCGCTGATGGTGCCGATAAAGCCGTTGGCCGAAATTGGATTCGACGGCCCTAGCACGTTAACCAAAAGGTCGCGCTGGCCGCCAAGAATTCCGGCACCCGACTCTTGCAGCAACAGCGGGTTGGGATCGACCGCATTGATGAAGAAAACATCCGCCGGATCGGGATCGGTGAAACTGTCGATGTTCGTCGTCCCGCTCGAATAGACCGCGCCATTGAGTACGTCAACGATATAAAACGCGGGTCCCGCGCTCTGGACGTATCCGGCGGGCACTTCTTCCTGAATGAAGTAGTGTCCGTCGAGAACATTGTTGAACGCGTACGCGCCCGTGCCCGCCGCCGTCTGTTGCCGATCGGCCAGCGTATCGGTCACGGTGTTGAACACGGCATCGCCATTGTCCTTGTAGAGGTCGATAAAGACCCCGGCCAGCGGCGTGTCACCCGGCGAAAAGCCGCTGTTGTTGACGGTTTCGACCTTGATCCCGGTGATCGATGCCCCGCTGAGCAAATTGCGGCTCTCGCACATTTCGAAGCCAAGCCGCCGGGCACGCTTTGATTTACTGCCGCGCCCGCGGGCCGAGGCGGTGCCGCGACCCCCCAAAATAGACATTAACGACGTGGCACGATCCAAGAACGGGCGATTCACAGCAGGGCCTCCTCCGGGAAGTTCAATCCAGGTGCAAAATCAATGAGAGGGGTTTGCGCTCGCCTTGCATGCGTTTGGCAGAAGCTGCCGACACCGACGCGCAGCAAGGGCGCACTCGAGAAACAAGAAAGGAACGGAACGGTTTACGCCTCACGACACTCTCGAATCGAGTCGGGCGTCGTGCCGTCTAATGGAAACCGCCGACACGTGTCGCGCGATTACGTCCTGAAAAAAAATTCGGCGGCTGGTGGCAACCGCGGATGTGCGAACTACAAATTCAGTGCCGATCGACGCCGGCTCTTGCGCTGTCGATTGGCATACGCCGCCATGCCCAGCAGGCCCAAAGCCGTGCCCATCAGTACTCCGCTGGCCGGTTCCGGAACAACGGGCACTCCGACAGTGGCCAGGCCCAGGATGGCGTAATCCACATTGGGCGTCTTAATGGCGCCGTTGAAAGTAAAAGTAATCCCATCCACTTGCGTGATCAGGGCGTTGCCAGAGAGGTTGGCAAATGGAACAAACAAATCAAAGTGGTTCGGAGAGTTCTGTGCAACAGCCGAGACCGTGGACGACTTGCCGCCTGGACTGGTGATTTTGATGAAAATATCGAGCCCGGCGGTGGGCTGGGCGTCTGAATGAGCGAATTGAATCATGAACCGATTATTGACTCCGCCGCTTGTCAAATCAACTCCGAGTCCTCCGTTGAGCGCATGCGCGCTAACCAAGCTTGTCGGAGTATTCAGATTGTCCGTACCGCTATATTGCAACGTGGCCACTGTCGGCGAGTTGCCGTTGGTGCCCAATTGCATTGCATTCATCGCGTAGTACGTGTCGTAACCCAACAGTCCACTGGCCGAGTTGGGTTGAGCTGTTCCGAATACACTGATTAAAGTGTCTCGCTGTCCGCCAAGGGCGCCAACGGAGGACTGCGTCATCTCTTTCGAGGGACTGTTGCCCGACGTGATGGCGAAATACTGGTATGGATTGGGTTTCGTAAAGTCGTCGATCACGATGGTTCCGGCCAGCGAACTCTGCACCCAGCCACCGAAAACCATCAGAAAGGCGAATGCCAGCCAGGCTGCTTGCGCGCTTCGTGCGCGAAATATCCAGCCTCGGACGCGTGTTTTCTTGTCCATACGCAACTCAACCTTCGATTGGGTTCGCCAAGATGCTGACGCCGATCGGGGATGGGTTGAATTGCACGCACCGTCGAACTCATGATTCCGCAAGAACCGGTGCGCGCGGCGAAAATCTTTTCAAAGGCGCCTATAAAGAGGCGCGCTCGCGCAAACCAAACACAACTGCGGGATAATGGGCCAGGGAACCGCGAGGTCGGTGGAGAAGACTGAGAACGTCGGAGGCGATTGACCCGTCCGACTCTCCACTTTTTTTCGGCCTGCGGCGGGCAATCAGCCCAACCTCGACCTCATGAGCAACTCGGTAACGTGACCAGGTGTTAAAATAGGCAAAAGTTTCCTATTTCTTTGTATTTTCATTTATAGGCACGCCGCGACATGCATGTCAAGCTTACGCAGTCGAAAAAGTCGGTTTTACCGGCAAAAACGCATGCATAGCCTACAGTTGCCCCGAATTGCTGTCGGATCCGGGTAAGAACCAGGAAACTGCCAAGCCTGTGGGGGCACGCAATAAGTCGAAGGGCGGCTCGCCCACTCAGATTCAAAGGTTTATTTACGCAGCTCGTAGCACAACACCGCGTCACCCTCGCGAAGAAATAGTTTGCCGTCAACGATCACCGGGTGCGACCAGCTCGGCCGATCGCCGCTGCCGGGCACTTTGAAGCTGCCCACTTCTTCCAGCGCTTCGGGCGAAGCTTTCGCGAGCGTCATCGTGCCATCGGCGTAACGAATATAGAGATGTCCGTCGGCCGCGACGATCGAGGCCGAGTTGCTGCCAGAGCCGCGCGCCTTCCACTTGATCGTGCCGGTCATCAATTCGGCGCAAAACGGAATTCCGCGGTCCTCCGAATCGCCGTAGACGTAATCGCCCACCAATACGACGCCGCCGTGCTTGTTGCCCAATTCGCGATTGAGTGGATACACCTCTTCCGCCGAAACTTCATCCCCCTTGGCCACTTGTTTCAGCAAAGCCCCGCCGCGACCGTAACCTGCTGAAAAAAAGACCAGGTCGCCGCGCACGATGGGGGTCGGAATGACCGCCGTGGTCTTTTCGATGTCGTAGGTCCAGAGAAGTTTGCCATCGCTGGCACGCACGCCCATCGGACCGCTGCCAGTGACCTGCACATACACTCGCGTGCCGCCGACGTTGGCAATGACGGCCGATGCGTGCGCGGCTCCGCGATCGTCGGGCCGCGCCGTTGTCCACAACGTCTCACCCGTTTTCTTGGCCAACGCAACGAGCGTGTGCTTCTCGCCGCCGGGCGTGCAGATAAGTTTGTCGCCATCGATCAACACCGATTCGCTATAGCCCCAGCCATCGGCCTTCTGACCGTCGAAATCTTTTTTCAAATCTTTCCGCCACAGTTCGTGCCCCTTCGTATCACAACTAATCAACTCGCCGTGGGCGGTGAGCAGATAGATCCGGTCGCCGTCGATGGTGGGAGTGCTGCGCGAGCTTTGCCACATCGGCTTGCCCGTGTTCCAAGCGGGTCCGATTTTCGTTTTCCAAAGTTGCTTGCCATCGGTCTGATCGAAGCACAGCAGATACTCTTCCTTATCTTCGGCGGTGCTGGGGCCGTCGCCGAGCGTGTAGATGCGCTTGCCGGAGACAGACAGGCTCGAATAGCCGCGCCCCGCGCCCGCCGATTGCCAGAGCAAATGCGGTCCTTCCGCGGGCCAACTCGGCAGCAAATTCGTGTCTGGCGAAACCCCAGTTCGCTGCGGGCCCCGAAAGTTCGGCCAACCGTCGTCCGGCGAAGCCGCGCTGGCGGCCGAAATCAAGACGCCCAACAAACCAGAAACCATCAAGCCCAAGACGCAACGCCCCATGGATACCCCTCCTCGATTTATCGCCCGTTTCGCGTGCAATAAGGTCGCATTCGCCTGGAAAAGTGGTCAACAGTTCATCAGCAGAACGGACATCACCCACGCTGTCAAACCCCGAGAGCGGGCAATGGTTTCGCGGGGGGGCCGAGTGCGGTGTCGATGTTTTCGACTCGGATCTTGGCCTCGTTCAGGCCCCGTCATCCGATTGAAGGCCATTGGATCGCCGGCAAGCCCCGAAGGGGCAATTCAATTTCAGCCCATGCCAACGCCCTGAGTTGGCTTGAACCGCCAACTCTCAGGTCCACAATCTGGTGATATAACCAACTAAGCTAGAACACCGATTGGTGTCATCGATGATGTCGCTCAGGCTACGACCGTGCCTTGGCTGGCGGATACTCCGTCAGTCGGCACCACTGATTCGAAACGACCGGGCAACGTTGGGCTTGCGTTGACTACTTCTTCACGGAGGCCTGGAAGCCGGCTTTGAAGAGCGATTCGAGAGCGGCGTTGACGTCGACTCCCTTGCCGGTCACTTCGAGAGTTTTGGTTTTCTTGTCGGAATTGACCGCCGTGACGCCCTCGACATCCTTGAGCGCTTTTTCGGCCGCCTTGTAGCAGGCCGGGCAGCAGAGGTGGACTCCGGCAATCGCGATCGCATCGGCCTTGGCGCCCTTCTCAGCATTCGAACCTGGGAAGTCCAGAGTTTTATCGCCATGCTTGGCGGTTCCGCGGAAGCCCGCCTTGGCCAGCGCGTCGATGGCGGCGGCCGCGGCTTTGTCATCGGCGGCGGTCAGCGTGATCGTACCCGTATCCTTATCGGCCTTGGTGTTGCTCACTCCCTCGACCGGCTTGAGCGTGCTCTGGGCAGCCGTCACGCACTGTCCGCAGCAGATGTGAACGCCTTCGATTTTCACCTCGCCGGCCCGGGCCAACGCGACATTCAACAAGGCAACAGCGGCCGCGATCGACAAAAGACGTGCGAAGTTCATGACTTCTCTCCCCAGGTTGGAATGGTTCTTGGTGAGCCGGCCGCCGAACACCGGCGAGCCCGGTTTGCGTCAATAGCTATGCCAGTAGTAGGCGTGCCTGGCATGCCCGGATTCTAACGGTCCCGCAACCCCGTGCCAATCATTGACGGCAGCCGGCCATCCGAATTCGGCCATTTTACTCCAAATTCAATTCACCCAAGTCGAGTGGCTGTTCGGGCGCGTTGCCGTCCAGAGGCGGCACGGACATGTTCATTTCGATCATAGGCAAGATTCGCTTCTGTCCAGGCCTTTGGCGCACGCAACCGCGTCCGGGCTATTGCGATGAGTCGTCGTCTAGTTCGAAGATCGTCGTGCGATCCAGTCCGGGGGCGACGGTTTGTTTTGCCTGCTCGGCAACGGGACTCTTGGGTCCAGACGTGCTTGATTGCGAACCAGTCGGACGGTTCGCGAACCCGGTGATCGGTTCTGCCTCCGCTGTCTTGTTCGGTTGCTGGCCGCGTTCGTGGCGGCTCCACCATTCCTCGGCATCATCGAGCGACCAGGCCTGCGTCACTCGGTCGAGCATGGCCGCCAAATCGCGCGCGGTTTGTGGACGCTTGGCCCGGCTCTTTTCCAAGCAAGCCAGGATCGCGTGCTCTAGCTCCGCGGAAATCGGGCGTCCCAAACGTTGTGAGGGGGCGTCGGGGATAGCCGTGAGATGTTGTTGGCACAGCTCGCCCAGCGACCGCGCGCTGAATGCGGTCTGGCCGGTCAACAGGAAGTAGCCGACGGCGCCGACTGCATACAAGTCGCTACAGGCATCGACGGATTCGGGCGTTTGGATTGACTCGGGCGACATGTAGAGCGGCGTTCCGGACATTTCGCTACCAGACTGCCGGCCCTCTTTCTCGTCTTCCACGGCCTTGACGAGACCGAAGTCGAGGACCTTCACGACGTCCGGCTCGGCGCCGCGGCGGTTGAGCATGATATTTGCCGGCTTGATATCGCGATGAACGAGACCAGACGAATGGGCTTCGTAGAGCGATGCGCAAATCTGGCGCAGGATGCTCACCACGCGCCCCTCGGGCTGAGGACCGTACTCGTCGACCAGCGTCTGAAGGTTGACTCCGTCGAGATACTCCATCGCGTAATAAAAGACGCCCTCCGGCGTACGACCGTAGTCATAGATCGCGACCGTGTGCGGATTATTGAGCTTGCAGGTGATTTGCACCTCGCGCTCGAAACGCTGGATCGAGGCCTCGTTGACTCGATCCACGTCGAGCATTTTGATCGCCGTGGGCCTGCGAAGCATGGCGTGCTGACCCTTATAGACCACGCCCATGGCGCCGGCGCCGATTTTCTCTTGCAGCCGGTATTGCCCGAGCTGTTTGGCCTCGATGGCGGCCTTTTGGGCCTGGCGCTGCAGACGGGCGACGATCAGGGTGAACACGAAAATCGCCACGGCGCCGATCCCGAGCAAGGTATACAGCGCATAAAACGACCGCTTCAGAATCGTTAGCGGGTGAAAAGCCTCGGCCGTGTCAACCTCGGTGATGAGCCCCAATTGGTATTCGGGCAGCCAGGTCCAAGCGCCAACCGAGGGCGACCCTCGATAGTCACGGTACGATTCCATGGCAACTCCACTGGTACCGCTGACGGCTGCCGCACAAATCTTGGTGAGTGGCAATTCGCGGCGCCGGACTGCCGGGCGGAATCCTTCGGTCGTATTGCCGCCCGGATCGCGCACCTGAATGTTCAGAATCGAAGCCGCAGAATCCTCATCGGGCAGCAAACCCAACATGATCAAAGCTTCGTCGAACCGGCTATTCGAGACCATCAGGCCGTCTTTGTTGACCGCGTACGTTTCGCCCGTTTGACCAATCCGGCCCAATTGCAGGATATCGGTAAACTCTTTCTCGGGACGAATCCGCAGGGCCAGGACGGCGACAACCTGCAAATTGTCGTCGCGCACTGGGGCGCAGACAAACATCGTGGGCGCTCCCGTGCGCACTCGACCCATCGCGTCCTTGAGGATGACGACGCTCGGAAACGGAGCAGAGACGGACGGCTTTCCTGTGAGCGTCCTCGTCAGGAAGTTTTCATATTGTGGTACCGTCCGACCGATTAGGTCGATGGTGGTGGCCGCCGCGATCCGCAGTTGTTTATCCGCCACCACGAAGCCCACGAAATCGTGGGCCGACATGCCCGGCTCGAGTTCCTTTGCAATCCGCGCGTGCAATTCGCTCAGGTCTCGTTCGCTTGGCGAAATCGCAGCAGGATCGGATTTGAGTTTGGAGTCGGCATTGGCGGCTAAGAGTTGTACGACCGTCTTGCGTAGTTCTTGATTGTTGGCCAGGGTCAGCGCGCTCGACTCTTGAACCTTGAACCATTTTTCGAGCATCGACCGCTCGACGCTCAACAGTGTTTGGAGCTCCGAACGCAAGTTGTCTTCCATCGTTTGCTGGATCGAACTGCTGACGGCGTAGCCAATGATTGCCAGCAGCACCACCGCGACGATCGGCCAGATCCAAAGTTGCTTCTTGAGCAACAACTTAGTTCGCGACATGCTCCGTCCCAGCGACGTTTGACCAAACGTCATGTGGGCTTGAGCCCGATCACGACCATTACGTGAGCGAGCAACAAGCTTCAAGAACTGGTTCCACATAGGTTCGACCGCCCGGGCGAATGGGGCGTTTCCAAGGAATGGCAAGAGAAGGAGGCACTTCGATGCTATCCTCGGCCAATCCCTGGAATCAAGCGGCGCCCTAGCAAACAATGGCGGATATTGAACGTCTGAATGAGTTTGACCGCTGGAAATCGCGAAAAGGGGCGGAATCGAACGCGGACGAACTGAATGTATCGGTTTTGGTGGGTTGCAACCCGCCAAGAGATGGCGGCAAGCATCCTCGTCTGCCAAGAGTCGTACCGTTGGACCAAGGGACGGCTTCTTTTTTTCTGTGGACCCACTGAGAGTCGGACGCGGATCTCCAGCTTGCGGGGCGGTCGTCTGCTTGTTGGACGATTAGGCCATCGCACCTTGCGAGTCGAATCTGTGGGACTCGAACCCATAAGCGGCGCTTTGCCGCCACCTGTATTCAAGACAGGTTCCCGGACACCGATCGAAGATTGGTCGCGACCGGGTGAATTCCGTTCGAGCCGCTCGAAAAGGTCCAAGTGGCCAGGGGCGCAGATGAAGGACGTGCTCGGCCTCAAGACCCACTTCCAACAGCTGGGGTGCCGAATGTTCACAACCGTTCTGGCTCTCCCGTGCAAATCCTGGTCACTCTCGAAGAGCCAATCTGCGACACCTTAAGACGAGCCGAATTCCGGTCATATCGATGAGAGCGCTGTCTAGCAGGTAGCCTGCCGAGCGCTCGACCAGTCCCAAGATCATACGCGAGGTGGCGATCTCGGGGCATTTTTGTTGCGCTGTGACGCCATTTTTCGGTGACTGATGCTCTCGCTCTGGCACGGTGCCCGGGCGGTCTTGTTTTCATCAACAGGACCGCCCCATAGGGCGGTCCGCAATCCCAGAGGAGATTTCCATGATTGCTCCCGTGCAGACGAAGCGGC
>JAYVCO010000556.1:0-5687 GCA_043749935.1 Planctomycetia bacterium | reverse complement strand
CTTTGATTGACACGCTCGTTCCTTCGTCGCGACTCCCACAACATGCTTGCCAAGTTACGCACGTTTTCGCTGGTGGGCATCGAGGCGCTGCCGGTCGAGGTGGAAGTCGATGTCTCGCCCGGCGCACTGCCCAAAACGGTGCTAGTCGGCTTGCCGGAGGCGGCGGTCAAGGAGAGCACGCATCGCGTCGAGCGGGCGATGGTCAACTCGGGCTATCTGCGGCCCGACGATCGGATTGTCATAAACTTAGCGCCGGCCGAATTGCCGAAACAGGCAGCCTCGTTCGATCTGCCGATCACGCTCGGCATTCTGGCGGCCAGCGGGCAGATTGCCTCGGAATTGTTCGACGACTATGCGGTGGTCGGCGAGTTGGCCCTCGATGGCTCCACGCGGCCCACGCGCGGCGCGCTGTCGATCGCCATGGCGGCGGCCAAACAAAAGGGCCTGCGCGGGCTGGTGGTGCCGAGCTCGAGTGCCGCCGAAGCCGCGGTGGTCGAGGGTCTGGACGTGATCGCGGTTTCGAGTCTCGCACAGACCGTGGCATTCTTCACCGGCGAAATCGAAATCGATCCCACGCCGCCGCGACTCAACGAGTGGTTCGAAGAGTTCTCCGCCTACGACGTCGATTTTGCCGACGTCCGCGGTCAGGAGATGGCCAAGCGAGCAATCACGATCGCGGCGGCCGGAAGCCATAATATTCTGATGCTTGGTCCGCCCGGCTCCGGAAAGACGATGCTGGCCAAACGCATACCGACAATACTGCCGCAACTCTCGGCCAGCGAGTCGATCGAGACGACACGGATTTATAGCGCCATGGGTCTGCTCAAGCCCGGGCAGCCGCTGTTGGCGACCCGGCCCTACCGTTCGCCGCATCACACGATTAGCGATGCGGGCCTGGTGGGCGGTGGATCGGTTCCGGCCCCAGGCGAAATCAGCTTGAGCCATAACGGTGTCTTGTTCTTGGATGAGCTGCCTGAGTTCAACCGCCGCACGCTCGAAGTCTTGCGGCAGCCGCTCGAAGACGGCACGGTCACGATTTCGCGAGCACTTTCGAGTACGATGTTCCCGGCCAGTTTCATGCTGATTGCCGCGCTGAATCCGTGTCCTTGCGGATATAGGAACGATCCGCGGCGCGATTGTCATTGCAGCGTGCCGCAAATCGAGCGGTACATGTCGAAAATCAGTGGTCCGCTGCTGGATCGGATCGACATTCATATCGAAGTGCCGGCGGTGCCGTTTCGCGAGCTTTCGGCCACCACACCCGGCACATCGAGCGCGGACATGCGCGTCGCGGTCGTGGCGGCTCGCAAGATTCAACAGAAGCGATTTGCCGGTTCGCCGACTCGGCAGAACGGACACATGACCCACCGCCAGATCCGCGTCTTCTGCCAACTCGACGAACCCGGCACCAATCTGCTGCGGGCCACGATGACCGAGCTGGGCCTGTCGGCCCGGGCGCACGATAAGATTCTGCGATTGGCCCGAACGATTGCCGATTTGGACGCGAGCGACGCGATCACGCCGATGCACATCAGCGAGGCGATCAACTACCGGATGCTCGACCGCAACCTCTGGTCGTAGGGGACGGAAGTCGGATGATGTCCGCCGGTCGGAGTCGAAAAAAACCTTCATGCAGCCGATTTTTGGGGAATGTTACTGTCGGCAGCGATAGTATAGTAATCGATAGCTTCTTGGCGGCTCAAAACCCATCGCCAAATATCAGAAGGGTTTTCGATGGAACGCATCCGACTCCAGGCCCGGGCACGGGGAGCAAAATCTCCTAAACCGCGAGCATGTCATGAGAACCGTACGATCACGTTTCGTGCGCATCTTGAAGTTCTTGAGGATCGATGTTTACTCTCGATCACGACTGCTTCATCGATTGTTGCTACCGGCCAATTATTCTACGCCAACTCAGCATTTGCGGACCCGGGATACAATCCGAGTTTTAGCAAGGATACGGCGATCGCTGCCGAAAAGACGCCCCTCTGGCCGGGTTCGGGCAGTTCGACATTTGCAAGCGTGTCGAGCTACGCCCAAGGAATCAACGGCATCATGGTCGATCTACCCGCTGGTATTGGCGCGCATGCATCTTTGAATGCCACCGATTTCACGTTCAGAACTAGCGGGCCGTTGGCTTCGAATTCTCCCAACACTTGGGCCGTTTTGAACACGGTGCCGACGGTTAGCGTGCGTATGGGTCAAGCTCCGGCTGGCGGGGACCGCGTGGAACTGGTCTGGCCGGACAGCACGATCGTCGATACATGGCTGCAAGTCACGGTTCTGGCCGACGCCCACACCGGTCTGGCCACCGACCAGCGGTTTTATTTCGGCAGTCTTCCTGGCGATTCGGGCCAGGGCAACGACCCCAATGCGGCTTTCACCGACGCGACGGATGAAATCGCCGCGCGCAATCACCAGGAGACGGACCTTTCACTCAACCATCCACTCTCGTTGGCGATTTCGAATCCGTACGATTACAACCGCGACGACCAGGTCGATGCCACCGATCAGATCTACGCTCGAAATTTCGCGAGCACGAGCGGCGAGCTCGACATGATCAACATCGGCGCTTTGTCGCCGCCGACGATCTCCGCGGCATTGGCCAACGATACAGGACCGAGTGGCGTCAACAATAGCGATAGCATAACCCAGGATCCGACCGTCGTGGGCGTCCTGTCGGGAGCCAACCCGATCGCGAGTTTTCACGTTTCCTTGAATTCCGGTCCCGCGTTGGAGAAGGCCTCCCTTCTGCAAGCCAATGGAAGCTACACCATCGACCTGACGGTTCTGGCCACGCTTAACGGCGGAAACGCACTAGCAGATGGTTCCTACACATTGCACTTGCGCGGAATCGACTCGCAGTGTGTCGGTTGCTACACGGAAGTCGCGTTTACCCTGAAACGCTCGATTGGCGCTCCGCAATTGCCTGACTTGGTAACTCAAAGCGATACGGGCTCAAGCAACACCGACAATATCACCAAGATCAACACGCCCACGATCAGCGTGACGGGCGAAGCCGGCTCGCTGATCACGCTGCTGGTCGATGGCCATAGCGTCGATCAGGCAATCGCGAATCCAAGCACTCAATTCACGTTGTCCACGTTAACGGACGCGACGCACGTCATTCGAGCCAGGGCCCAGGACGGCGCGGGAAACTCGGCCCTCTCGCCAAACCTTTCGGTAACGATCAGCACGGCGTCGCCCGTCGTGACCGCCACGACGCTGGCAACTGTTTCGGCCGATGTAACGCCGCACGTCAGCGTAACCGCCAGCGATCCGCTGGGGCTGCCTGATGGCACACAGGTGAACCTCGATGTAGATTTGGACCTCGATGGTGATTTTGCGGACAGTGGCGAACGATCCCGCACGCTATCGACTCTGTTCGGAGGCAAGAGCTATTTTCAACTGACCCCCGCGCTTCCGCCCACCGATCCGATTTCTGGCCCGTACCTGGTTCAATGGCGTGCGCGCGTCACCGACGTTGCGGGCAACATCGGCGTCAGCCTGCTGCAGACGCTCGAGATTGATACGCTTGCCAATAACGTGTTGAAAAATTACGTGCAGATGCCCGACGCTTCCTATGGCTGGAGCTTGAACTCAACGCTTACCGGAACTGGGTATACATCGTATGTGCTCGATCTCAAGAGCCAGACGTGGCTGACTACCGCGGACGTGAACTTGCCTTTGTGGCGACACTGGGTGCAAGTCATCGTGCCCACCGGCGCGATCAATTCGACGGCGCTGATGTACATCCATGGCGGATCGAACACTAATGCCGCTCCGACTTCGACGGACGCGTCGCTGGTGGGCTATGCGCTCCAGTCTCACAGCGTCATCGTGGACTTGCCGATGGTGCCCAGCGAGCCGCTGATATTCACGGGCGATCCTGGGACGAGCCGTTCGGAAGACGCCATCATCGCCTACACATTCAATCAATATATGACGCACCTGGGCCAGGCGGGCAATGAGAACTGGCCGGCGCTATTGCCGATGGTCAAAAGCGCGGTGAAGGCCATGGACGCCACTCAGGCTTTTGTGCCCACTAAAGTTGCCGGAGGTCACGTCGATGATTTTGTGATTACGGGATATTCCAAGCGCGGTTGGACCACGTGGCTCACGGCCGCCGTGGACAATCGAGTCAAGGCGATTATTCCCGGCGTGTTCGACAATCTCAATACCGGCGAGCAGATGATTCATCACTATGGGTTCTATGGCTTCTTTGCTCCCAGCCTCAATGACTATACCGCCTTCAACATTCCGCAGAACTCGTATACCACGAATGGACTGTCGCTTGGGCCCGTCATCGATCCGTACCGATATTTGACCAACGGCCGTTTCGACACCATGCCGAAACTCATGATCAACTCCGCCGGCGACGAATATTTCGTGCCCGACTCGGCCCAGTTCTATTTTAGCGATCTACCGGGCACGAAAAATTATATTCGCTACATTCCCAATGTGGGGCACGGCTTGAACAGCGTCGATCCGGTGAACAGCACCGCTTCGTTCTATGACGCGGTGATCAACAATCGCCCGCTGCCGCAGTTCTCGTGGACCGTGCAACAAGACGGCTCGATTCGAGTGCAAACCGTCGACACGCCGACAAACGTTGTCATGTGGGAAGCGACGAATCCGGCAGGTCGCGATTTCCGTTGGAGCGTGACCGGGACGATGTATTTCAGCTCGCCGTTGACCGACCAGGGCGGCGGGGTTTACATCGCCAACGCGCCCACGCCCGCCAGCGGAGCCACGGCTTTTTTCATCCAGATGACTTTTCCCAGCGCGATTGCGGGCAACCCGTACATCTTTACCACTCAAATCAAGGTGGTGAGCAGTACACCCTTGGTCTCATGGCCCTTCTACATGCCCACGTTTGCCCTGTCCTCGCAAGCGGTCGCCGGAGCGATCGACCTTGGTGCAATTACCTCTGGGTTGGCAGCGCCGTTGGTCTCGAAAGGCAATCAACCGCCAATGGTCGCATTGGCATTAGTGAGCTCGCCCAACAAAGTCGACGCTAAATCCGCTAGCGATAGCCATCGAATGGAAGATCAGTGGACGTGGTTTGAAGACGACCAGGAAACGGTTTTCGGCGAGTTGACCGACAGCGAGGCGACCGATCGGGTCTTCGCGCAAGCCGGTGACGATCTTGATTTCTAGCGCAATCAATCGCAGCGCATCAAAGAGGGCACCATGAATCCGAGTGGTCCATGGTGCCCCGAGTTGCTTTGTTGGGTTACAAGCGGACTACAAATCGACCGCGCCTGCTTTTGGGCTGGGCGGTACTGGCACCAGCTTGTTCGATTCACGGACGCCACCAGCTCGATTCGCCACAAGATCGCGCAGCTTCTTAGCCATCTCGTCTCGGGGCTCCAGTTGCAACGTCTTGTCGAGCTCGCCGATTGCCTGACTGGGCGTGCCGCGGTAGGCATATTGAAAACCGAGCAGGAAGTGCAGAGCCGGCGAGTCGGGCTTGGCATCGCGTGCCTTTTCCAGCGCGCTCAGTTGGCTCGCGTAGTCCGCCGGATTGCCGTAGAGTTGCTGATAGTTCTCCAGCACCGCGCCCCACTTGTCCTGCGGCAGCGCTTGCAGAGCCATCGCCGTCGCACCTGCGGCCTCGTCGTATTGGCTTGAGGCGAACAAAGCCTGGCCGAGCAGCATCAGCACGCCGGCGTTCGTTTGATCGT
>JAYVCO010000555.1:0-2424 GCA_043749935.1 Planctomycetia bacterium | reverse complement strand
CTGATACATTCCGGAGGTTGGCGAACGGTTCGCCTGGGTCTTTGTGACAAGGGAGATGGAAATGGTCATCGTGACACCCGCGCGGTGCAGATACCGTTTCCTCGTTTGCGCAGTTTGTCTCGCTATTGGCGGTTTGAACCAGAATTTTGCGTATGGGCAGACTCGAATTGCGTCGTTTGGTCGTCCGGTTGCGCTCGAACTAACACCCCCGGCACAGGCCGCACCAGCCCCTATTGAAGTGCGTCCCGGCTTGACACTTGACCATCTTGAAAAACTCGCCCTCACCCACAATCCGACGATCGGCGGGGCTGGCGCTCTGGTGATGCAGCAACAAGGCGTGCTCAAGCAGGCCGGGCTTTACCCGAACCCGACAGTTGGATATGTGCGGTCCGATCCCGATCAGAGTGGGAAGAGCCAAACGCAAGGCGTCTTCGTCAGCCAAGACATTGTTACCGGCGGCAAGTTACAACTCGCTCGCTCAGCCGCCCGGTTGGAGGTCGAACAAAGCACCTGGCAATTGGAGGCGCAGCAGACCCGTGTTATCAACGACGTGCGAATTCGCTTCTATGAAACGCTCGGCGCTCAGCACGCCGTTCTCGCGGCCCTTGATCTGGAAAAGATTGCGGTGGAGGGCGTGAAAATCGCGGAGCAATTGCTAGCCGCCAAGGTTGGCACGCGGCCGGATTTGTTGCAAGCGGAGATTCAGCTAAGCGTGGTCCGTGCGTCGCTGCGTGATGCTCGGCTTCGCTACGACGGCGCGTGGCGCCAGTTGTCGGCGGTCGTTGGCCTGCGAGAGATGCCGCCGGCTCTGCTTTCGGGGGACCTTGAAGGCGAAATGCCAGCGCTCGATTGGGACGTGCTAGTCCGACAGCTGCTCGCTAACAGTCCGCTCCTCAAGGCTCAGCAAGCTCAAATCTCGGCAGCGGAATACGAGTTGAAGCTCGCGCGGGTGCAAGTCATCCCCAACATCAATGTGCAGGTCGTGGCCCAGCGCGACAGCACGGAAAAGTTCAGCAGCGTGTCCAGTTTCGTCGGCGTGCCGATTCCAATCTTCAATCGCAATCAGGGCAACATCATCAGCGCCGAAGGCCGTTTGCTGCAGCAACGCAAAGAACACGAGCGCATTCAGCTTGCACTGGTCGATCAGCTTGCCGGCTCCTATCGGCAATATCAGAGCCTGCGCCATCAGGCCGAACAGCTTAAGAAAGAGATTCTGCCTCGGGCGAAGGAGAACCTGGACCTCACCGTTCAGGGATACAAGGTCGGTCGCTTCGATTTTTCCCGCGTCTTGACGGCCCGTCAACTCTACTTCCAATCGAACCTCACTTACGTCGATTCGTTGACAGAGTTCCGCAAAACCGCCATCGAAATCGCCGGCCTGCAACTTACTGGTGGGCTGAATCCCGCGGAGGCCGGCACGGCGCTCCAGGCTACGTCAGGCCAGACCGGCACGCGCAGCATCCTGCTGCAACAGTTGCAAGAGCAGCGGAACAGCAGCAGCCAGGTTCGCCCCGGCGCGATCCAGGCAAGCCCATAGAAACCAGAGCACGCAACGGCAGGTTCGCCGACTCAACACGAGGTCGTAGAATAGGGGGACGCAAAAAGCGTTAAATCCCCCAATTCTTGCCGTCGTGGAGAACTGCCATGCGTTGGATGTTCCTTGGCTTGTCGATCGTTCTGGCCGCGCCCCTGGTTGGTTGCAATCGGGCTGCTCCGAAGGTCAATCCGGCAGACGCCGCCAAGAAAAGTGAAGAGGAAATCAAGCAAGCATTCACGTCCTTGCAAGCCGCCATCAAGGCGAAGGATGTGGACAAAATCTGGGGCCTGATGGCCAAGGATACTCAGGCAGACGTGGAGCGCGAAGGTAAGGTCGTGAAGGAAGCGTTCGCCAAGCTGGCAGAAAGCGATAAGGCCGCTTACGAGAAAAAGGTCGGACTGACGGCCAAGGAAATGACCGAGATGACCGGAAAGCTCTATGTCAAATCGAGTATCTTCTTCACCGGTGAGATCACCGAGATGCCCGATAGCAAGCTAGAAAAAATCACGGTCGCGGGGGAAGACACGGCCACAGTGAAATACAAAGAACCCGGCGACAAGGGGGAAATCGAGACCCGCTCGGCGGTTCGTGAGGACGGCCAATGGAAGTTTGTCCTGGAGTTCACGAAAGCGGTGCTGCCCGATTCCACTGCCGGCCTGCCCGAGCCCAAGACGGTCCTGAAAATCGAACAGGAAGTCAAGCAAGGGTTCGCCGCGCTGCAAGCCGCCGTCAAGGCCAAGGATGTCGATAAGATCTGGAGCCTGTTGGCCAAAGACGCTCGGGACGATACGGAGCGCCATGGCAAAGCAGTAATGGAAGCGTTCGGCAAAATGCCAGCAAGTGACAAGACGGCTTACGAAAAGAAAGTTGGGCTTTCCGCCGGCGAA
>JAYVCO010000554.1:0-2892 GCA_043749935.1 Planctomycetia bacterium | reverse complement strand
CATCTTCGGATCCATCCCTCCGTACTTCGTTCGCCAACGATAGTACGTCTGCTGGCTGATCCCCAGCTGCTTACAGACCTCGGGAACCTTCTCCCCTTTTCCCAATGCCACGTCCGCTTGACGTAACACCCCTATGATCTGTTCTGCACCTCGTCGCTTCTTCATGGCGAATCCTTTCCGGCCCATCAGGCCGGCTGGATTCTCTCATATTTCCTGGCTCAGTTTTTAGGAAGGGGGTCAGCCGCGATCTCAACCATGCTATGGCCGTCGAAATAGCGAAGCCCGACGAGCATCCGTTCGCGGACCGGCAATCGCGCGACAAAGCTCAGCAGACTTTGGTTGTCGACCCAGAGCTGAGTTTCGCCATCGCTGGATGGCTTGCAGTCGGAATCATCCAGAGGAACGGTCAGGGGAGATCGGCGCGCTCGACTCGCGTCGACCACTTGTCGCTGGGCGATCCGGATCAACCAGGGTCCAAATTTGGCTGCATCGCGCAGCAGATTCAATCGGCGAAAAGCCACGAGCAGAGTTGCCTGAACGACGTCTTCGGACGCGTGCAGGTCGTGCAGCTTTGCCAGCGCAATCGCCAACAGGGTTCGTTCGTATCGCTCGGCCAGCAGGCCAAACGCTTCCACGTCACCCAACCGTACTCGATCCACAAGTTGCGCATCGGACACCACCATGGCCCATCCTACCGGCCGCATTGAATTGCACCCGTACTATAGACGTGAGCTAGGGACGTTTTGCGACAGGAAAAAAATGAATTGTACGGATTTCCATCGCCGAAGGCGGTCACCGTGCTGCAACCTTGCAAACAATCGAATGGCAAGGCGGTCAGAGAATTGGATGTGAAAGCTGCATGCGAGACTGGATCGACAAGCACGTTGGTATCGCGATTGCCGCCCGAAGTTCGCCTGCTCAGCGCCAAATGCCTAATGATGATTATCCTGCTTCAGCAAATGCAGGACGCCCCAGATGCCGAGGACGGCGGAAACGAAGATCGCGACCATGATCATGTTCGCGACGCTGCCGGGCACGTCGTACTTGTGGATCTGCGGATGGCTGGCGAGAAAAACGAACACGCCGTGCCCGGAAATCGATGCGGCCAACAGCAAAATGGCGCCGGCGATCTTGTTCATCACGGAGTCCTTGTCGCCTGCGGCCGGCAACGCTCGATACTCAGAAGCAACTTGTGGAGGTGCGCTCGATGCACGCCTTCAACGAAAACTTCCTCCCCCGCGCCGCTCCACTGCTAGCGTAACCGAGCCACTACTCGGGTGCAAAGAATTCGCGCTGCCTTGCAGTTCTCCTGGTAGGCTTGGAAGGTCGATATGCCGGGCGGCATGCAGCGAATCGTTCGCAAGCCGCGCGTCAACGACCAGACACGATAGCCATTCAAACCCGGATTTTCGGCACTTCGCCGCTGCGGGGCATAACCTATAATGGTGGGTCGAGATAAGATAATTCGGTCTCCCTTTTGGACCGTCAAAACTGGCCCACCCGAGCCGCCATGCAAGTCGTCATCACCGCCGTTGGACCCGACAATCGAGGCTTGGCCGACCCGATCATTCATTATGTCACTGGTCTGGGGTCGAACATTGCCGAGATCCAAATGTACGACCACGACGAGCAGAGCCTGTTCGCCATGTTGGTGCGGATCGAGTTGGCCGAAGACCGCTGGCCCGCGTTGCGACCCGAGTTGACCGCGATTGGCCGCAGCAAAGGTCTGTCGGTGCGCGTCTGGTCGCCCGAGGAGCGCAAGGGCAAGCCGCGATTGGCGATCTGCACGACGATTCGGCCGGAGCCCGCGCTGGCCTTGCTACGGGCGATCCGCGACGGCCAGGTCTCTGCCGAAGCGGCCGTCATGCTCGGCAGTCGGCCGAACTGCCGCTCGCTGGCCGAGCAATTTGGCGTCGATTGGCACACGGTTGGCGACGACGAGGGAGTTGCCGATGACGAGCGGATTCTCGATCTGTGCGACCAATATGAAATCGATTACATCGTGCTGGCCCGTTACATGCGCGTGCTGCCGCCATCGAGTTGCTGGAAATATGCCGGCGGCCGGATCATCAATCTGCATCACGGCCTGCTGCCCGCATTTCCGGGCATTCGTCCCTATCACGAGGCCTTCGCCAGCCGCATGTTGACCTACGGCGCCACGTGCCATTTTATCGTGCCCGAGCTCGACGCGGGCAATCAGATCATTTATCAATCGACCTTCACTGCCAGCCACGGAATGAAACTCGACGAGATCATTCGCCGGGGTCAGGAAGACAACGAGCCGCACTGCCTGGTCGAAGGCGTGCGCCGCGTGGTCGATCGCGAGATCCAGTTGCACTTCCATCGGGTCGTGGCGCGATAGGCGAGGGCGAGCGACCGACGATCTCGTTAGCGCAACTTCGATTGGCCCGAGCGCGAGGCCATTGCCGGCACGGGCATCAGCGATTCGCTTTCGCCGGTCGCGGTCGTCAGCTCTGAGGGGATTCGGCCGCTGGCCACGGGTCCGGCGCCGAGGACATTCCATTGTTTGTAGTCGGCGCGGGCCAGCGGCGTGCCGGAATCGACGACCGGGACGCGAGTTTTGGCGTCGTAGGCTACGACAATGAGCTTGGCCGTGCCCATGGCTTTGGTGCGCGTGAATACTTCCAGCTTCGGCAGGGCGATGGGCGAAGGGGGCGGCAAGGGAATAGCTGGGATGCCGACAAAGAATTCCTGGCGATCGGTGCCCACGCCGCCGCTGCCGATCTCGAGAATGACTTGCGCGTCTTCCGGCTTGTCGACGAGCGTCGATCCGTTGCGCAACAGCCGCTGGTGCAAGGCCACGATGATGTAGTTCTTATCGGTGCAGTCCAGATACTTCGTCTCGACGTAGATCTTCGCGCCGCGAACGGC
>JAYVCO010000553.1:0-9806 GCA_043749935.1 Planctomycetia bacterium | reverse complement strand
CGACGTGAGCCGAATGCAACGGCACGCCAACTATGCCGACGCCACGCAGATTCCGTTTTCCGATGCGCTGCCGAGCCTGCCCTGCGCCGGCGTGCCCGGTCCGCTGGGCGTGGCCTTCAATACCTACTACGCTCCGCCAACCGCCAAGCACAAGAAACAGTACGGCGTGGTCGGCGGGTCGTTCATCGGTGTCTATGAATTTGGCGACAAGGTGCAAGCCTCGACCGTCCTGCAATTCGGCCAAAGTTCCAACCCCGACTCTCCCCACTTCATGGACCAGGCCCAACTCTATTCCAAGCAGCAGTTCAAACCCGCCTGGTACGAATGGAGCGAAGTGCTCGCGCACGCCAAGAGCAGCTATCGGCCAGGGGAGGAAGTGAAGTAAGGATTGCTTAGATGGGTAACGCCCGATAGGAGGCTGGCGTATGACGCTTTGTGGGTTGTTCGTGCTCGTGGCCATCTTGGCGGTGTGCTGCGCCGCTTTGAAGTTTGGTGGGGTCTGGGCGAGCGTTTTCTTTGGCATCGCGCTGTTGATTGTCCTGGGAATCGCCATCGTGGCCTTTGTCGATCGTGGATCGAGGCAGGCGTATGCGATTGGATTCACGCTTGCCGCTTTCAGCTACGCCGCGACAGTGCTGGTAACTCACACTGGGTTCGGAGGGGGCGAACTCGATCCCTATTCGTGCAACTTGCCGACCACGAAGTTGCTGGCGCCAGCGTATACGCTCATTGTTCAACAGACGTGGATTGACTCCAGAACAGGCAAAGAAGTTCCGAATTACGTTCCGCCGAAATCGGGCGGCGGCGGCATGTTTCCCACCTTCGTCAATTTACATGAGTTTCCAGATCGTAGAGCCTTTATGGCAGTCGGACACGTTCTTTGGACTCTTGTCGTTGGCTGTATGGGCGGCTATTTCGGGCGACTAACCTTCGCCCGCCGACAAATGAATGGCGCATCGCACAGTAATCAACCACCGACATAGGTCATGGTTGATTATTGGCCCCGTTGTTTCTGTTCGCCCGATCGTCGTCGGACGGAGCGGTATTAATGATATGTATTTAGCGCGTTAGTTTTTCGCATTCGGTCCACGGATTTCGTTCTTTAGCTCTGTGCTTTCGAGCACCGTGGAAGGCTGCGGCCAGGTTGGGGCGCGATGTCCTTCGAAGCGTCTCAACAGCGCCAAGATCACCAGTGCCAAAAGGCTGGCGAAAATCGGAATCCAGATTCGTCCGATGCCCACGGCCGTTCCTAGCCCGGCGGTGAGCCAGACGCTCGCGGCCGTGGTGAGCCCGTGGACTTCGTGATTCTGAGCCGACTTCAAGATGGCTCCGGCCCCGACAAAGCCAATGCCCGTCGCGACGCCCTGGACGACGCGCGTGGCATCCGAAATAGTCCCGCCGGCATCGAGTGCCGCCATGATGAAAACCGCGGATCCGACCGAGACCAACATGTGCGTCCGCAATCCAGCCGCCACGTGAACCCGCTCGCGTTGCAAACCCGGCAGAGCGCCTACCAGAGCTGCCAGACAAAGCCGAAAAGTGACGATCGCCACCTGGCCAGCTTGGGGAGTATCGTCGGCGAGTGCTTGCCAGAACTGTTCCATCGAATGGTTTCCTCAAAAAAACGGTTTAGGACCTGGCTCAAACTCACCTGTTTCTCAGACAGGCTCATCGAATTGATGATCGTCATAGGCGCGGCGGAACGCCTGGAAATCTTGACTAGAAACGTCGGCCGTGCGCAAAGCGGATGACAATACGGGATCGAGCGACTGCTTGGCCCAGGCAATCAGTGCAGTCCGCGCTCCTGGCCGGCCGCCACAGCCACGCAGGTGCGACCATGCGGCGAGCTCGCCGATTACGCCCATGGCGATTCGCACTTTGTCGGCATGCTTTTGCAGCCGGTCGAGTTTCGAGCGGTTTTCGTCCGGAATCATTTCTCGCAAACGATAATCGCCCCCATCGATCTTGATGGCTGCCAGCCCGGCCGCGGGCACGGATTGCAACTGCTGCTGCGCCCGCACAATGCGAATTGCCTGGTTTCCCTGTGTATCAGGTTGCTCACAGTCGGAACAAGAGAGGACCACCGGGGCGACAGCTTCTTTCACGTCCAGCAAGCGATTCGTGTCAGGCGTTCCTCCCCCCGCGACGAGCACGGCGTAGCGTCGCAGCCCAAGACTGCCAATTCCCAAGATCCTACCGGTGATGTCGAGCACGCGAAACGCTTCGGGTTCACCGATGCTAGCTCCATAGGCCTCGACGGCTTCACGCACCAGCGATTGTCGCTTCTCGCCCACTTCGGGCCGCTTCTCGTTGCGGATGATTCGGCGCTGCCCATGTTTGTTCAGTTCTGTGACGCGATCGAGCAATTCGCGATGCACGCCCACCGCCGTTTCGCCAAGCAGTTCCCAAATCGGGCCGGAGCCTTGGCCCAATACCACGGCGCCAATGCTGCCGGTTTCACCAGCCAGCGCAATCGCGTCACGATAAGAGCTAAGGAAGTCGAGGGCGATGCCGCTAGCCTGCACGGAAGGGATATTCCAGACGTCCGCCGCCAAGAGAATGCTGGCGGTGCAGCGAACTACGTCCAGGCTGCAAGGGGCGACCAGCGCTTCGTCAAAGTCATTGATGTCGTAGCGAAAATCTCCCTGCGTGCTCCGGTACGCGCCGAAGTTTTCCAAGTGCAGGTCGCCGCAGAGAAGGACGTTTGGCCCCGGATCGGCGGGCCGGAGCAGCGGCCAATGGCTCGCAAACAAGTGATCCGTGCCCCGGAAAAAAGCGAACGCGTTTTCGGCCATCCGGTCCCACTTGAACCGCAGCAGTTCGGGCTTGCGGCCTTGGTTGCACCGCCGGATCTCGTCAACGGCCGAAATTGCTTGGATAGAATCGTTCATGGTCATGGGACGTTTAGGCCGCGAAAACCGGGCCGCAAGGGATCTCTCTCAGGGTGAAGCGTCTCGCAAATCGTGTCCAGATTAATTGTCCACCGCCGAGATGTGAGCCAAAAGCCACGGAAAATCGGCGACGTTTCGGCCGCTGACATTGCCAGGAACCGTGCTCGCGTCTCGTCGCACGTTGTCATTGTGCCAGTCTCCTGCCTATACTTCAAATGAGACAGCCCAGCGCCGCTTCGACGGGCTTGATTTCGGCGCAGGACCGCGATGAGCAACGACAAGCTGCGGCGGCAGATTACCTACGAAGCGGCCCGAATGATGTACGTTCGGCAGGAGTCGGAGTATTATCGGGCCAAAATGAAGGCCGCCCGACGGATCTGCCGGGGCTGGGTCAAACCGGCCGATCTGCCGACTAACCGCGAAATTCGCGATGAAATCCTGTCGATGGCCCGTCTGCACGAGGGCAATCGCCGCAAAGTGGGCTTGCGCGAAATGCGTTTTGAAGCTCTGCGGATCATGCGGCTGTTGCGAGCTTTTCGTCCCCGCCTGATCGGCAGCACGATGACCGGGCACGTTCGCGCTGGCTCGGATATCGATCTACACGTCTTCGCCGATAACGTCGAAGGGATCACCGGCGCGCTCGAATCCGAGGGCCTACCGTGCGACGTCGAACACAAGCGCGTCCGCAAGCAAGGCGAGAACCGCATCTTTACGCACGTGCAGGTGCAGAATCAGTTTCCGATCGAGATCACCGTCTATCCGAGCGATTTGGCCCACTACGTCTTCAAAAGCTCGATCACCGGCAAGGCCATCGAACGGGCGAGCATTGCCGAGCTCGAACAACTGCTGGCTGAGCAGTATCCGGATATTGAAATCGAAGAGGCGCTCATGCAAGCCGAACAACAGGTTGACCGATTTCAGGTCTATCAAATGCTGCTGGTGCCATTGGAGACAGTGAAGCAAAGCCCGCAGTATCACCCCGAGGGGGACGCGCTCTATCACAGTCTGCAAGTGTTCGAGCTGGCGCGCGATGCACTGCCCTACGATGAAGAGTTTCAGTTGGCGGCCCTATTGCACGACGTTGGCAAGGCCATCGATCCGCGCGAGCATATCGCCGCGGCGCTAGAAGCACTCGAAGGTCACATAACCGAGCGAACGGCTTGGTTGATCGAGCACCATGCGGAGGCAGGCGCGCTGCGCGACGGCACGCTGGGGGCTAGAGCCCGGCACCGGCTGGAAGCGGCCGAGGATTATGACACGCTGATGCTGCTGTGCGATTGCGATCGTCGTGGGCGCGTGCAAGGGGCGCAAGTTTCGGAAATCGAAGAGGCGCTTGAGCATTTGCGGGAGCTGTCGCGCAGCAACGGCTCGGCCTGACCGATTGTGTCGAGAGGCGAGAATTCTAGCCGAAAATCCGGTCGCGCTTGGCCTTGTTATAAGCCAGCTTTTCGGCAGTGGTCATGCGAGCGAAGTCAGGCGGGGCGGCAGTCGTGCCATCCGCGGAAGCCGGTTTGTCGTGGCAATGACAGTGATTAGGGTCGGGGCCCCCGCAACCGCAGTCGTGCTTGTCGTCAGGAGCCGATTTGGCCGGCGTCGATTTCTTGGTTGCCGCTGATGGTATCCTGGCGGGTACATTCACGGTGCTGCCGCCACCGTAGCTCATCACGCCGCTTTGCAGTTGCATGTCGTCGATGAGCGACCGTTGTGGCTTGATTTTCAATTTGTCGAGCACTCCGTGATAGGCGCGAACCGCTTCTTCCGGCGTTACTTCGTGGTCGACGATCCGTCGCAAAAACTCGACGAACGCCAATTGGCATTCGGCGTTATTGATTTTTCGGCCGAAGAGCGCGGCCCGAGCACCGTATTTTTGGGCCTCGGCAATCAACTTGAAGGCATCGTAGGTCGTCCCCGCGCCGCCGCCAAGGATGCCCACCACCAAATGCGGATCGTAGGCCACGAGCTCTTCCATCGAACGCGGGCCATGGTACACGATCTTGAGAAACACCGGCCGCCCGGCGCTAGCCACTCCAGCCAGCGTCCGGGCGATGCAATCGTTGATGAATTGCGGCGTTGAGTCGGCGCAGAGCCCTTGAGGCGCATTGGGGTCGAAGACTTCCAAGAAATGACGAAAGCCTTTGCGCTCGGCTTCGGCGCGGAACTGACGATACTCTTCCAGCGATTTCAGGTCGTCGTCCAGGCGGTTGTTGAACGTGACGCTGTAGAGCCCCAAGTTGGCGCCGCGGGCACGTTCGGCCGGGTCGCAATCGACATGGCCGCATTGAATGTGATCGAGAATGGCCGTACGGAAAGGGCGGGCCGGTTCGGCGATATAGCGACCGTGGCGCACGGCAAACACATCGCTCGTGTCGTTGGCGCGGGCAGCGGGCGTAACGTGGCTGCTTTCGAACAATCCTTCGCCAATCGTCAACACGTCGTTGCTGCTGGCCGACATCAGCATGATATCGATCAGGCCTTGTCGCGTAATCTGGCGAATGTATTCGCGATATTCGGCCAGTGTGCGCATGCGGACTTCGCCGGCGTGCATTTCCGGAGACTTGCCCGGCGAACCGATGCCGAAGGCCATGTCGGCATCCTTGGCGTCGGCCAGAATAAAGTCCTTGGCGCCCGAGGGGTTGGCGTGGATCGCGGCGAGTTTGCGGTCGAGGGATTTTTCCATAGCGTCAATGAGCGTCTTGAAAACGGTTGTTTATTTCGATTTGCGCAAGCGGTCGAGCACCGCATCGATCGTTTGCCGCAACACCTGGCCGCTCTTGCGCAATGCCTGGAGTTCTTTCGGCCAGAGCTCGATTTCGTGGGTAGCAAGCACGCCGCCGGCGCCCACCACGGTTGGCACGGACAGTGCGACGTCGCGGATGTCGTAACAGCCGTGCTGCACCGAGGAAACCGGCAGGATCGCGCGGCGGTCGAGCGCGATGGCTTCGATGACTTCCTGAATGGCCAAGCCGACGGCGAATCCAGCGCCCCCTTTTTTCTTGATGACTTCCGCGCCCGAGCCCTTGGTGCGCGTAAACAACTCGCTGGCCACGTGGGCGTTCCAATCCGGAAACTTCTCGAGCGGCAAGCCCGCGATCGTGGCACTCGACCAGATCGGCACCATGCTGTCGCCATGCTCGCCCAGGATCAAAGCTTTGACCTGCGTTGGCGCGGCAGCGAGCTGTTGGGCGATCAGCGCGCGAAAGCGGATCGTGTCGAGCTGCGTGCCCAGCCCCAATACGCGAGCCGGCGGCAAGTCGAGCCGTTGGGCCGCCAGATACGTCAACACGTCGACCGGGTTCGACACCACCAGAACGGTGGCGTCTTTCTTGTGGCCGACGCGCTGGATGTTTTCCAAAATGCCCAGAAACAAATCGACGTTGCGGTTGATCAAATCCAGCCGGCTTTCGTCGGGCTTGCGTCGCAGGCCGGCTGTGATGCAAATCAGATCGCTCGTAGGAATATGCTCGTAGCTGCCAGAACTGATCACCTGGTCGGCCATCAGGCTCGCGCCGTGCAACAAGTCGAGCGCCTGGCCGGCCACCATTTCGGCGTTGACGTCCAACAGCGAGATCTCGCGCACGATCTTCCCGGTTTGCAAGGCGAAGCCTGTGCAAGAACCTACCAGGCCACCGCCGCCAATAATGCTGACTTTCATTAAGAGTCCAGTTCCATAATGCGTCGAATGAGTTCGCTTTGTTTCTTTCCTAGCGTGATCTACTTCCCGGCCAGCGCTTGCATCACGCGTTCGGTAATCGCTTTGATGAGTGCTTCCTGATCACCAGCGGACGAGCCGTTTGTCGACCGTGTCGCGGTCGTCGCCGATTTGGGCCGCATTACGGGCGGAGCCTCGAAAGCCCGGCGCTGGATGCCGTTGTCGGTCCAACTGTCGCGGAACACGTCGTTGGCGCAGATGTCACAATTCTCCATGCCCGGCGCCAATCGCGCGTCGGTATAGCCCCACTTCGTTTTCAGATCGAGCAGTTCGAGCTCTTTGGCTTCGGTGAAGTAATTGACTTTCCCCAGGTCCTTGGCGAGCATCAAAATCCGGCAATAGGCGTCGAGGATTTCGGTCCACCAATACGCTTTCTCCACGGTTTCGCCGAAGCTGACCGTGCCGTGATTGGCCAGGATGATCACGTTGCTCTTCTTCACGTAGGGCAGAATCGTATCGGCAAACGCCTGACCGCCTGGCGTTTCGTATTTCGTGATCGGCACGTCCCCCAGGAACACCTCGACCTCGGGCAGCACGCACTGCGGAATCGGTTCGTGAGCCACGGCAAACGCGGTAGCATGGGGCGGATGGCAGTGCACGACGCTTTTCACGTCGGACCGTTCGTTCATGATCGCCAGGTGCAAGAGCACTTCGCTCGTTCGTTTGCGCTTGCCCGAAAGCTGCTTGCCCTGCATGTCGCAGGTGCATAGATCCTCGGGCTTCAGAAAGCCCTTGGAGACCATCGTCGGCGTGCAAAGCACTTCGTTCGGTCCCAAGCGAAAGCTGATGTTGCCATCGTTGCCGGCCGCGAATCCCTTGTTATAAATCCGCCGGCCGATGTCGCAGATTTCGAGTTTGAGCTGATGGACGTTCATGTCTTGAAGATTCCTTGCCGTTTCGACATTGCGTGAGTGTTGTCAGGAAAATGGTTTTTCTAAGTTGTGGCGTCCGTGGCGGGCGGGTCGAGATGGATGTTATCGAGGATCGCGGCGTTGTATGCGTCGACTGGTTTAAGTTCCGGGTGAAAGGGCTGGGCCGCTTCGCCTCCCTCGCTGATCGCGATGCGGCTGCCGATGCCGGCGCCCAGCTCGTCGTACACGACCAGGGCTTCGCCCATCGGCGCCGTTTGACCTTCGAGCTCCGCAAGCGTCAGCGGGATGGCTAGCCGTAGCGATGCCGAAGCAAAGCTCGGATGAGCCCGGCTGAGTGTCACGGTTCCTATTACCTCGCCGATTCGCATCGCTCGCTTATCCTAATTTCTGCCGCAAGGCGGGCGGGTATTCGTTTTGTTTGCATTGCGTCAACGTACGAACCATCTGTCGCAATTCGAACAGACCCTTACCAGTCGGATCGATCACCAGGAAGTTGGCCGCGACCGCGGCCGACGCATGGCGAACCGCCGACACGCTTTGGCCGAGCACGGCCCGCACGCCCCGCTGGCGGTTGGCTAAGCAGAGCGCCGCTGCCGATTGTTCGGTGATCAATAGCCCGGAAGTGCCTCCCTTGGTGACGTGCTCGCAAAGTTCTTCGACGATGTTAATCAATCCCACGCTCGGCAAACGCTCGATCTTCATCCGGTCGCTGCCGAGCATTTGCACCAGCGCAGCCGGGTTGTAACTCGTGTCCGCCATTCCAACTACTAAGGTGTGGCTGGTGGCAGAGCCGGGCACCGGGCTGACTCGTGAAGCAATTGCAATGTTTCGTTTTCGCAATTCGTCGCGCGCCGCGGGCGTGAAAATGGCCCCACGCGGCACGGCCACTCGTGTCACTCCGCTCAACCGATCTGCCAATTCCGCGACACTGACCACTTTGTTCTCCAAGACCAACTCGCCACCTACTGATGATGACTTGATAATTTGTCTGCCCGCAAAGGACCCGGCCATTTCGGCTAGCACCTCGCGCACAATTCGTTCGATTTCCGTCCGTTCGGGCGTCCTGGTTGCTCCGTGGGCCATCGTCAGTCTTTAATCCCCAACACGCTCCACCGAACCGGTGTCGTATCGCTCTTCAGCAGAGCCCGTGTTCCTTTGGCATCGCTTGTCAGCAGCACAGTCTCGCCTTTGCCGGCGCCCAGGGCATCGACCGCCAACACGGGCTCGCCGTCCGGAGTGCGCCCGTCGGCTTGATAGAGCTGCACCACGAGCATCTTCCACCCTTCGAGGGATGGATGCTTGACCGTCGATGTCGCCGTGCCTACTACCGTGCCTACTTGCATGGTTGGTTCAAACTGTTCGAGTTCGTTATTTGCCCAAGATTCGCAGATCGTCGATCAGGGAGCAGCGCCGTTCCCGGGTAAAAGTCAGCGGAGTCGTCACGCCTTCGCCCGTGGGCGTGGCGATTGAAAATGACAAGTATCCTTCGCCGCCGAGCCCCAACGAGGCCATACAAGGACCGTTCTTGACAAACAACGTGGTATCCAAGGCGCGGCCCATCTTGGTCATGTTGCGCACGTTGTTCGAGTGAATGATGCTGGTGTGCCGGAAGCCATGCTCGTAATACTTGGCCTTGGCAATCGCCTCGTCGACGTTGCGAACGCGGACGAAAGGGACGAACGGCATCATTTGTTCGACGGGTACAAAAGGGTTCGACTCGTCGGTCTCGCCGAAAATCAGTTCTGTTTGAGCGGAGACGTGCTTGCCGGCAGCCCGGGCCAACACGGCGGCGTCCTGGCCGATGAAATCCTTGGCGGCGACCTGATGTTTGTGATCGCCTTCGCCAACCGTGGCGATTGCGACTTTGGTCAGGGCGTCGATCTCGCGGGCATTGAGCCGCGCGGCGCCAGCCCGTTCCATAGCGGCCATCATCGCGTCGAATACTTCGGCAACGACAAAGACTTCCTTCTCGGCGATGCACAGCAGGTTGTTGTCATACGCGCCCCCCTGGATGATCGAGCGGGCAGCGCGGTCGAGATCGGCGGTTTCATCGACCACGACCGGCGGATTGCCTGGTCCGGCGACGATAGCCCGCTTGGCCGATTTCATGGCCGCGCGAGCGACGGCGGGTCCGCCGGTGACGCAGATGAGTTTGATGCCGCGATGATTGAAGATTTCATCGGCCGATTCGATCGTCGGCTCGGCAATCACGCAGATCAGATTATCGATGCCCAAGTCGCGATAGATGGCCTGGTTGAAGCGACGTACGCCTTCGGCAGCCACGCGCTTGCCGCCGGGATGCGGATTCACGACCAGCGTGTTGCCGCCGGCGAT
>JAYVCO010000552.1:0-11976 GCA_043749935.1 Planctomycetia bacterium | reverse complement strand
CGCGCACGTGGCGGCGATGCCGGGAAACCGCGTGCGTACCGTGGCCGGATCCAAATGCGTCAGATCCAGATAGACGTTCGGGTGCCGCGTGCGCTCCATCTGCGTGACGATCGCGCGGCTCACGATGTCGCGCGGCGCCAACTCGCCCCGCGGGTCGTACTCGGCCATGAACCGGTGTCCGTGGCGATCGACCAGCCACGCTCCTTCGCCGCGCATGGCTTCGGTGATCAAGCTGCGGCTACTGCCCGCGATGTAGAGCACGGTGGGGTGGAACTGCATGAACTCCATGTCGCCCAATTCCGCACCGGCCCGATAGGCGATCGCCAAGCCGTCGCCAGTGGCGACTTCCGGATTCGTGGTTTCGCGATAAATCTGTCCGGTGCCGCCGGTGCAAAGAATCGTTTGCTTGGCCCACACCAGCACCTTGCCCTGTTCGGCGCTCCACACCAGCGCGCCGCGGCAACGGCCTTCGTGAGTCAACAGATCGAGCGTGAACGCATTTTCCCAGGTTTCGACATTCGGAAGCGCGCAGGTGCGATCGATCACGGCGCGCATGACTTCCTTGCCCGTCGCGTCGCCCAAAGCGTGTACGATCCGGTGGTGGCTATGTCCCCCTTCGCGGCCCAAGGCCAGGGAGCCCGAATGTTGATCGAAATTCGTGCCCCATTCGATCAGCTCGTTGATCCGAGCCGGCGCTTCGCGCACGACCATTTCGACCACCGCGGGATCGCAAAGTTGTCCGCCGGCCGTAATGGTATCGGCAATGTGATCTTCGAAACGATCTTCCGGATCGAGCACGCTGGCAATTCCGCCTTGCGCGTAATTGCTGTTCGATTGCCGCAGGCTGCTCTTGGTGATGACCAGCACCGATTGATTCTCGGGCACCGCCAGCGCCGCACGCAGGCCGGCCAGCCCGCCGCCAATGATCAGCACGTCCGCAAACCGATGCGGCACTCGCTTGGGATGAAAAGGAACGAGATAGCGGGGAATGCGATCGAGCATAACAGCGCGGGCGGGCGAAAGAACTTTGGTTTCGATACTCGGAACACCGCGCGAGCTGGACAAAGCCCTTAGCTGGCACGAGTTATCATGGTAGCTTCCCGAGCGAGTGCCCGCCGCATGAATCTTGGCTATTTGCCGCCCTTCGCGGTCCCCTGAATGTACGATTTGTATTGCTCCGAATACTCGGCTGGCGGGCTGCTGCGACGCGACTCCTTAAGCCCCTTCGTCTGGTCGTCGCGGGCCGAGTTGCTCTTCAAACTTGTGCTGCGCGGACGCAAACCCAGGCTCCGCAGCGATTCGTCTAGCTCGCGCTGCGCGGTTTTTCCCTTTTCGTCCGGGCCTTGGGCTTGCTTGCGCATTTGCTCCCAACGCGTCACGAAGTTTTCCAAGTCTTTTTTGGTCCAGCCCAGCCGTTTCAGCAATTCGGGGTCGGGCTGATCCTTGCGCAGTTCGTCTTTCAAATGTTCGAGTGCCAGGTCCGTGGCCTTGCGCGCGTATTGCAGGTTCGCTTCCTCGGCCTCGTCCTGACCCGGCTTCCATGTTTGATCGGCCGGACTCCCATCGCTCGGCTTGCCGCCGCTGGGCTGCCCTCCGTTCTGTCCGCCCTGTTGAGTTGGCTGATCGCCACTGGCCGACTTGCCCTCTTGTCCTGCCTGTGAACTTTCTTGCGGCGCGCCGCCACCCGGCTTGTCGCCTTGCGAGGATTTGGAATCCGAACCTTCGCCGGGCTTCGATCCGCCTTGGCCGGTTCTCTTGTTGGCTTCGCGATCGCTACCAGCGCGATTCGACGTTTCGCCCTTGCCCGCTTCGTCCGAGCGTCCGGCCCCTTCGTCGGCGGCCGTGTTTTGGCCGGGCCCGCCGGTGCCTGACTTGTTGGCCTTCTGTCCGCCGCCCTTCTTGCCACCGCCAGACCGGTCGCCGTCGTCGATGCCTTCTGAGTTCGACGCTCGCTCGCTGGTGCTGGGCGATTGAGGCTGGCCGCTGTCGTTCTTCGGATCTTTTTCGTCGGGCTTATTGGAAGGCGACTTCTTGGTCGGCTGTTGGTCTTTCTGCGGGCTCGGCGAGCCTTTGTTGTCTTGACCCGCCTGACCGGCCCCGCTCTCCCCCTTCTCTTTCTCTTCAGCGCTCGATTGAGCGTCGGGTGTCTTCTTGTCGTGCGACGACTTACGATTGGCCTCGCGCGACGCGTCGCCTTTCGATTGGGCGCCCTGCCCGTCTTTGGCCCCCTGTCCATCCTTGGCATTGCCGGCCGGATCGCTCTCGTCGGGCGTGGCCTGGTCGCTTTTCTCGTCGGTCGAGCGTTTAGCGGGTGTGGCCTGGCTCTTATCCGCTTTGCCGTTCGGTTTCTCTCCGGACTTCGCATTGTCCGAGTTCTTCGCCGCCGGATCGGCATCTGTCGGGCTCTGCTTTTCGCCGCTCTGCTTCTCGCCTTGCGACTTGCCGCGCGAGTCTGACTTGCCATTGGGCTTGGAGGAATCCGATTTCCCGTTTTCCTCTCCGTTAGCCTTGTCGGTCGCTACCGGTTTTTTGTTGCCCGTGGCATTCTTGCTTGGTGTGCCCTGCCCTTTTTGCTGACCATCTTCCGCGGCACCGTCGGCCTTGTCACCACTTGTCTTGTCGCCGTCTTTAGGACCGCCACTTTTCGGATCGCTTCCGCCAGGCTTCGAGGCCGATTTGCCGTCGTTGCCTTGGCCGCCGCGACCCGAGCTTCCTTGATTGGGAGCGTTGTCCGCGGAGGATTGTCCTTGTCCCTTTTGTCCCTTGCCGCCGGACGATCCTTTTTTCTGCTGGCCTTTGCCACCCTGCTGACCGTTTTGATCTTGTTGCTGGCCACCCGCATCGCTTCCGCCGCTGTTGCCGTCACCCTTTTCGTTACCTTGCGGCGTCTGCGGCTCCTGCGATCGATCGGATTTGTCGGGCTGCTCGCTTGATGATTTCTCCCCAGTTTCACCTTTCGGCTGATCCGCGCCTTGCTCGACTTGATCGCGATCGGCGCCCGACTTCTTGTCGACTCCGCCGCGCTGCTTGGAAGTTTGCTTCTGCTGTTGTTGGTCGCCAGAATTGGATCCATCCTGGCCCTGCTTCTCGCCGGGCTGTTGTTGGTCACTTGCCTGCTTGTCGTCCGATTTTTGTTCTTCCTGCTGCCGTTGGCGCGGACCGGTAGGTTTCTGGTCGCCTGCCTTCGGATTCGACTTCTTCGCCTGTTCCTCGCGACGTTTCAAAATCTGTTCGAAGGCGTCGCCGTCGTCCGAACCGTCGTTCGGAACGCTTTGGCTGGCGCCCGGTTGCCCCGACTTATCGCGCCCTTGTCCGCCTGCGCCGGTCTTGCCAGACGACTGCTCTTGCTCTTCCCCTTGTTTCTGACCGGCCCCCTGCTCCGCTTGTCCGTCGTTTTGTTGCTGCCCGTCTTTTTGGCCAGCGTCTTGTAGGCCAGCTTCATCGCGCTTGTCGGGCTTGGCAGGATCGGCTTGCGGTTCTTTCTGCCCGGCCTGATTGTAATTCTTGTCGCGCAGGTGCTCGTCGTCACCGCCCCGCTGGCTCTCGTCGCCGGCTTGCCCTTGACCTTCGCCCTGCGGATTTTTTTGAGCAAACTGATCTTGATTCCGATCCTGCGCGCTCGGCGAGACGATGCGGATTCGCCGCTTGGCGGTTTCCGTGCGATTGGGTCCCGGGTTCTTGTTGTCTTCAGCGGCAGCCGAATACTCGATTACGTCGCCGGCCTTGAGCCCGAGCTTCAGCGGCTCGATCCGGAATTTCTTCACCCACTGGCCACGCCAGACTTCGTCGAGCAACATCTTGTCCAGCAGCGGCTGCTTGCCGGCCGTCGCCGATAGCTTCACCAGTCGCAATGCGAAGTCAGGATCGTTGGCCACGATTTCCAACTCGATGGCTCGATTCACCGGCAAGTCGACGTCATCCTTCTTGGGCATCACGAATTGGATTTCCGGCGACAGATCGCGCACCACATCAATCCGGTGCCGGACGGGCTGCGGGTTTTGTTGCCCCTGGTCGTTCTTGAACACCAATTCGTAAGATGCGTGCTCGGGCGTCTTGCGGTCATCTTTCAGTTTTAGCCGAAACGTGGCTTTGGCCTGCTGACCCTCGATTTGCATCCTCTGGTCGAGCGTTTTGTCGCAATCAAAATCAATGTGCGCACTTTCGATCGATTGGTTGGCGATCGCATCGAGCGTCACTTCGGTTCCCTCGAGCGCCTTCAGATCGCCCTGATGTTCGACTCGTTGCGTCAGCAGGCCCGTGTAGGAGGGATACTTGTATTCGAGGCTGCGAACGACCAAGGTCGGCGCGGCCACCACCTCCAGGTGATACCGCTTCGTCACGGCATCGCCGGCTTCGATCCGATATTCGAGGCTCTGCTGCAACGAGGACTCGCCGGCCGGCAGCGTGCATGCGAACCTATAACCGTCGGCCGCCAATGGCATTTCTACCGGCCGATCGACCGTCTGGCCGTCGGATGTCGTATAGAACAACGTGACTTTGCCGCCATTCGGCACGCCTTGCACTCGGGCCGAGACGACCACCTGCTGGCCGCGAAACGTCCGCGTGTCGCCCGGCTCGACCTCGTCGATTGTCGCGCGGGTCGGCGCGCCGATCTCGGCCCAGGGCATGATTACGCGACCCACGGTCTTGAACAAATCCTTGGGCGACAGCAGCGCGTACAGCGCACAGATCGACACCATCGCAACCAGCGCATAGCCGATGCGAACCAACTTCGTGCGATCGACTGCCACCTCGATGTGGTCTTTGGCCAAAATCGTCGCGGCCTGTTCTTCGATCGCTTCGTACATGGCCCGGTTCAGCCCGGCCGGGTTATCGCGGAAATACAGGAAATTGATGAGCCCGTTTTTTAGCGTCGGCCGGCTGCGCTCGATCGTTTGTGCCGCGTAGACCGGGTTGATCCGCCGCACCAACAGCGGCAAAACCTCGGCGATAAGAAATGAGAGCGCTGCCAGAACGTACACGCTCAGGATCGTCAGCCGGCCCCAAAACCCCAAGCCGCCCGGGACCACCCAATGGTCGATGATTGCGGCCGAGAAGAAATAGGCCACGCTGCCAACGCACAGCGTCATCAGGCTGCCGGCAATGTCGACGCTGCGCACGTGGCCGCGCGTCTTGCGAAGTTGGTCTTCGATATACTCTTCGTACTCGACCAGCTTGCCCGTCGGCTCGCGGGGCGATGAGGGAACTGAATCGATTTTGGTCGCCATGAATCCACCGCGACGCGTGTGTAGCAACTAGGAATCAAGGAGCTCGCGATCGTGGGAGGTCGATCGGCAGCCGGCTGCAACTTCTATAGATAGTATAGTCGTCCGGAGCAATTCGGGGACGTGACAATAGACATATCAGTGCGCGCAGGACTGCGAAATCAGCAGCAATTGGCGTTCGTTCTACCTTTTAGGGGCCGCTTGGCGATTCGGGCTGTCCACCACCGCCCCCATGCGTTCCAGCGCACCAATGGCAGCGGATCGCACGGTTGCGTCCGGATCGCGCGTGGCGGCCTTCAAATGAGGAATCGCCTCGCTGGCTGCTTTCCCCAACTGGCCCAAGGTACCCGCGGCCTCACGACGCACCACGACATTCGGGCTTTGCAGCGATTGCGCCAGCACGGGCACTACTTCGGCGACGATCTTCTCGTCCTTCGGAGCGACGTGTACGAGCGCCCAAGCGCTGACGGCGCGCAGCACGGCGTCGTTCGATGCGAGAGACTTGCGCAACTCGGCAACGGCAACCGCCGCCGGCTCGCCAATGCGACCCAAGGCATAAGCCGCGGCCGCGCGGACTTGCATATCGGGATCTTCCAACGCATGCAACAGCGCTGGGTCGGCCTTGGCGCCTTCGGGGCCAATCGAACCGAGTGCGAACAGCACTTCGCGCCGCACTTCCGCATCCGAGTCGCTCAACGCGGCGCCCAGCGCTCCAACGGCCGGGCTCGCTTTCGGACCTAGAGGCGCCAAGAGCATCGCCGCTCGTCCGCGGGTTTCCGGTCGATTGAGTGCCACGATCAGCGCCGGCACGGCCGCATCGCCCAAATTGGACAACACGCTCAGGGCATCGCCGACCAGCGGCAACGGACCATCGGCCACGATCTTGGTCAGTAGCGGCACCAGCTCTTCATGCCGCTGCTCGAGATCCACCAGCCCGCGTAGGGCCGCGGATTGCACGCGCGGATCAGGATTCTTGAGCGTCGCGGTCAATTGTGTAATGGCCTGAGCTCGCGCGGCCTGATTCGTCGGCTCGATGCGAGCCACAGCCCACGTGCTCACCGCACTCTGCAATTCATCCTTGCTTTGGGCCGCTTTTCGCAGCGCGTCGACACTCTTGGCGGCCGCCGGACCCATGCGGCCCAAGGCAAACGCGGCGCTATTGCGCACCGCGGGATCGGAATCGCCCAACAGCGGCGTGATCGATGGTACGGCCGCGGCCGCGTCCGGGCCGATGCGTGCAAAAGCGATCAAAATCTCGCGGCGAACATCGGGGCGATCGTCTTTCAAGGCTCGCATCAGTTCGTTGACCGCCAGCTTGGCCGTCGGGCCCATCTCGCCCAGCGCCAGTGCCGCCCAATAGCGAGTCTCGGGGTTTCGCAGAGCGATGCTCAGCGGCGCCACCGCGACCTCGCCAAATTCGGTCAGCGAATTGAGCGCGGCGACGCGCACGCTTGGCTCAGGATCTTCCAAAGCCTTGGAGATCGCCGCGACGGCCGTGTTGGGTTCGGGCCGAATTCGGTGCAAAGCCATGATCGCGCTGCGGCGGACGTGGACGTCGGGGTCGCTAATTGCCTTCGCCAACGCAGTGGCCGCGTCGCTCGCCGCCGGGCCGATCATTTGGAGCGCTCTGACCGTGTGCGCACGAACCTTGGGCGACAAGTCGGTCAATTGCCCCACCAGGTCCTTCACCGCGCTCTTGGCGCCAGGTCCCAACTGACCCAACGCGTCAGTCGCCTGAATTTTTTTGTTTTCGTCGGGGCTCCGTAGAGTCGTCGTGAGCTCCGCGATCTGCTTGTCCGCCGTCGCGGTTTGCTGCGCCAGGGTCAACGAGCTCTGGGCCAGCAGCATCAAAACTGCCAGCACTGGCCCACCCCAAGGGTACGCCGAACGAAGAAAAGCTCTCAATCGGGGGGACTGCATGGCACGCCTCTGTCGCCAAAGAAATTAGTGAAACCCTGGGATAAGCAACTATTGTACCTACGCGGCGGGCGAAGTATACAAGGTTAGATCGGGCCGCGGCGGCTCAAGCGTGGGGGCAGGGATCCCTGATGGCCCCTTCGGGTCTTAGGGATTCTAAATACGGCGACAACAGAGCGAAAAACAGGTTTTCAATATGTTCCACGAATTGCCCAAACGTCTCTGCCTGTTCGCCCTCGGACTGGCGATCGTTTCGACCGCGCTCGCCCAAGTCGGCTACGTTCCGGGCGGCGGCGGCCCGGCCCCCTACTACGGATCGAACGGCTACGGGTATGGCGGCTATGGCTACAACACCATGGGGGCCGGTTCGACGGCCGCCGGCAGCTACATGACCGGCATGGCCAACGCGATTCGCGCTCAAGGTCAATACAACCTGGCCACTTCCGAGGCGACCGTGAACCTGCAGGAAGCCCAGAAGCGGGCCATCGACAACCAGGCTCGCTGGACCAATACCTACTTTGAAATGCGCAAAGTGAACCAGGCCTACGTCGAATCGCAAAAGAAGCCCCCCACGGCGCCCGAAACCTGGGTGCGACTGGCCCACGCCGCGGCCCCGCAACGTCTGAGCCCCGACTCGTTGGATCCGATCACGGGCAAGCTGACTTGGCCCAGCGCCCTTCAAGGCGAAGACTTCAAAGCCGATCGCGACATCATCGAACCGCTGTTCATCGACCGCGCCGCCATGCACGGCGCGATCGGCGTCAACATGTACGACTCCATCCGCAGAGCGACCGACGACATGCTGGCCAATCTCAAAAAGCACATCCGCGACATCAACACCAGCTACTACCTGGAAGCCAGGAATTTTCTGGAAAGCCTCTCTCACGAAGCCAACTTCGCCGCCCAAGAGCTCGCCACGGGACCAGCCCCCGCGAATTGATCAATCGGCAGATCAGCCGCCCCGGCTGTCGCTGGCCAAACCGCCCACGGTTTTAGCGGCTCTGTTCGCGTCACGGATCACTTTTTGCCCGCTTGACTTGTTTACAGCGTGTCGTTAAGATGCCGATTATTGACGCTATGTAAACGAGCCATGCAATCAAACGGCGACCCGGCCGGAGTCTGGCAAAGCCTCGGAGGAACGATGTCCGACAAAGTGCGACCAGCGATCAGCGATGCCGAGCGCGCAGTGCTCAAAATCCTCTGGGAGCACGGGCCTGGCACGGTTCGCGAACTTCAAGAACAGCTCGCGGGCGAGGGGCAGGAGTGGACCCGTTCGACCGTGATCACGCTGTTGCAGCGACTGGAGAAAAAAGGATACGCGGCGAGTGACAAAAGCGGCTTTGCGTTCGTATTTCGGGCTGCCGTGTCGCTGGAGGACGTGTTGCACCAGCGACTCGAACAACTCACGCAAGAGTTATCGGCCGGCGATCCCGCTCCACTGGTGCTGGCCTTTGCCGAGCGCCATCGGTTTACAGAAGAAGAAATTCAGCGATTCCGTAAGATGATCGATCAGATGGAAGCGAAGCGGCCCAGGCGAAAATCAGACCGATAATTCAGCCCTAGTGCGCGAGGCAACGATGCAAATCTGGTGGTGGCTCGCACAACAAACCTCGACGACAGCCCTGCTGATCCTCATGGCAACCCTGATTTGCCGACTTCTGCCTCGGCGGCCCGCGCTACATCATGCCCTGTGGACTGTGGTGTTGCTCAAACTGCTGATGCCGCCGTTGTTAGCGTGGCCGTGGTCCGCGTCCGAGGTTTGGGGATTGATGCCCGTGCCATTGGCGAGCACCGTGTCGCAAGGTCAACGAACCGAGGACGGAGACATAGAGAATTCGCCGATCGAATCTCCAGACCCGCAACCCGATGCTGGCGTGCCGCTTGCACGCGTTGCGAGTCATCCCAATGCGCACGGATCAGAAGTAAACCTACCCGAACTGGGCGAGGTCGATCCGGTGGTGAGTGCGAATGAATCTGATTCCCGTACCATCGAGCGATCTTCGCCTCTTGTGCTTTCGTTATTGGCTCGGGAACAGCCTAACATTCAACAAAGCTTGGCGTCAACGTTGGAGCTATGGTTCACGGCCGCGTGGCTTCTTGGAGCGATCGTGGTCGCGGTGAGGCAAGCGCGCCAAATCTGGGTCCACTGGTCGCTCGTCAGTAGGGCAAGCGCCCCGCCGGAAAACTTGACTCGTGAAGTGCGTCAAATGGCGGGCTTGATGGGCGTGCGCCCGGTGCCGGCACTCGTGGCCGACGGAATCGGTTCGCCCTTCGTGTGGTGCCTGGGCCGGTTGAAAATGGTCTGGCCCGCATCTCTGGCGAACCAAGCCGACCTTGCCCGGCTGCGCGGCGTGATTGCTCACGAGTTGGCCCACGTGCGGCGGCGCGACCATTGGATCGCCTGGCTCGAGCTGTTTGCCGCGATCGTATGGTGGTGGAATCCGCTGTTCTGGTTGGTGCGCCGCCGGATCGGCGAGAGCGCCGAAATGGCCTGCGACGTGTTGGTCGTCAACACGCTGCCTGAAGGGCGCCGCGCCTATGCCGAAGCATTGCTCGAATTCTCGTTGCCGTCTTATTCAGCACAGCCGGCGCCCGCACTGGGTATGAGCACCAGTGGCCGCCAGAGCTTTGAAAGGAGATTGAAGATGATCCTGTCCAGAAATGTTACGAGCAAGTTATCGCTGTCGGGAATGGTGTTAGTGGGCATGTTGGCCGTCGTGGCCGTGCCAAGCTGGTCGCAGGAAAAGCCCGAGCCGGAAAAGAGTTTAAATCTACTTCCGCCACCCGCCGAAGGGCAGTCTGCTCAGGTGGCGGCAGAGGACGTGAATTTGCCCGGAGGACCGTTGGGGCTTTTGCAGGAGTTAGCAGAGAGCAACGCCGAATTGCAAAGGGCGAAAGTCGCCTTGGCAGTCGCGGAGAAAAAATTGGAAGCAACGAATCGCTTTTACAAATTGCAGCAGAGTAAGCACGACCAGCTCAAACAATCACAGGCCTATGCACCGTCCGCTGGTCACTCCACTTCCACAGACTCGGAGACGCATGAAGGTGCGATAGGACCAATTGAGCAAGGTCAAAAGAAAAAAACGTTGAGCATGAAATTCGAAGGTCAGGCTGACTCGGAATCGCCTGCAATCGCGGGAACACTTGCATCGCCCGACCATTTCGATACTACAAACCTGGGCATCGCCATTATCGAGGCACGGGGCGCGGTGCGGCTGGCCGAAAGTAAGCTTTCCGCAGTGAAGAAGGCAGCCGCGAACAGATCCGGGAGCATCACGCAAGCGGAGTTGAGTTCCGCGGCGATCAGCCTTGACACGGCCCAACAAAAACTGACTTTTTTGACCGAGATTGCCGAGACAGCGCTTCAGGCCACTAGAGAAGACTTAGTGGATCAACAAGCGACCGTTCGCCACCTTGATTCGCTCAGAAAGAGTGACGTAGTTGCCAAGTCCCACGTCATGCAAGCGCACAGGCAACTCAAAGCGCTTCAAGCAAAGCTCAAAGTTCTCGAATCCATCCTCAAAACGCCGGCACCGGTTGGGGGGACAAACCCAGACTGAAAGCTTCCGGCTCACCTCGGGCACTCAGCATCAAAGCACTCGAACCTTGAAGCATCCAGCATTTGCGGCCCGCGATGCGCTGCCTTAAACTGGGGGCGCACCTTCTTGCACCCTTCTCTCGCGCCACGGACCGCTCGATGTATAACGCCAAGCCGATCGACATCGTCTATTTGCACCCTAATGACAACGTTTGCGTGGCGGCGCGCGACCTGCCCGCGGGCAGCGAGATTTCGGCGGGAGGGCGCGAGGTGCGGTTGGCCGGCCCGGTGAAGCTGGGGCACAAAATCGCGTTGGATGCCTTTGCCAGCGGCAAGCCGGCGGTCAAATATGGCCAGATCATCGGCTTTGCCACCGAAGACATTGCGCCGGGCACTTGGATTCACACACACAATCTCACCGCCGGGCAATTCGCCCGCGACTATGCCGCCGCCACCGAGATTCCGCCGGACCAGGCGCCCTTGATGGGTCGCACGTTTCAGGGTTATCGACGGCCGAATGGAAAAGTGGGCACGCGGAACTATCTGGCCGTCGTTTCGACCGTGAACTGCTCAGCCTCGGTCAGCAAATATGTCGCGGCCCGATTCAATGCCGCGGCGCTCAAGGATTACCCGAACATCGACGGCGTCGTGGCCTTCACGCATGGCGGCGGCTGCGGAATGCAGTTTGGCGGCGAGGGGCACGCGGCGCTCAATCGCGTGATGGGCGGGATCGCGCGGCATCCGAACATCGGCGGCTATGTGCTGATCGGCTTGGGCTGCGAGACGGCCACGCTCGGCTACTTGCTCGACGACCAGAAGCTCGTGCAAATCGGCGGCACGGCCGCCAGCACCAAACGGCCGCCGGTCCTCAGCATGCAGGACGTCGGCGGCACGACCAAAACCATCGAAGCCGCTTGCCAGCTCGTGCGAGAAATGCTGCCCCAGGCCAACAACGTGCGGCGCGAGCCGATTCCGCTGTCTGAGTTGATCTTGGGCACCAACTGCGGCGGGTCTGACGGCAACTCGGGCATCACGGCCAACCCGGCCTTGGGCGTGGCCAGCGACATGATCGTGGCCGCCGGCGGCACCGTCATCCTGGGCGAGACGACCGAAATCTACGGCGCCGAACAACTGCTGACCCGCCGGGCCAAAACCCCCGCGGTGGCTCAAAAACTGGTCGATCGCATCAAGTGGTGGGAGTGGTACACCGGCCTGTTCGGCTGCACGCCCGACAACAATCCCTCGCCGGGCAACAAGGAAGGCGGGCTGACCACGATTTACGAAAAGTCGCTAGGC
>JAYVCO010000551.1:0-2169 GCA_043749935.1 Planctomycetia bacterium | reverse complement strand
CAGCGGGGTGTACTTTCAGCGACAACGACTTACAACAAATCATCGTTCGCTGAAACGCTTAGTGATACAGAATTCGGTACAGAATCCCCAGGACGGTTGACGCCGTCCTGGGGATCGCCAGCAAACCCACAGGCTTGCCGCAGTGCATCCCTAGCCTGGAGGTTCTGCAATGGCGCGTGCTCCGAAGCCTTGGTATTGGAAAGAGCGTGAGTCCTGGTTCGTGACGATTCGCAAGCACCGTCACGACCTTGGTTCCGTCAAAGCGGCTGCCGTCAAACGCTTTCATGAATTGATGGCCAAGCCCGCCAAACGCGCGCTGGCGAGCGACTTGCTCAGCGTGGTGATTGATGCGTTTCTGGATTGGACGCAGAGAAACAAAGCGCCGGATACCTACGAGTGGTATCGCTATCGTTTGGAACGCTTCGCGAGGCGCTATCCCGACGCGCATGTCGGCGCGCTGAAGCCGTTTCACGTTCAAGAGTGGGCCGACAGCTACAACCTTTCGGTGACTTCGCGGCGCAACTATCTGCGAAGCGTCAAGCGCTGCTTGAAATGGGCGACTCGGCTGGGATATCTCGATCAGAATCCCATCGCAGATTTGGAAGTCCCTGCTGCCGAGAACAGTGAGATTGTCGTCTCGACGGACGAGTTTGAGCGATTGCTGTCGCTGACCACCGACTCGGCGTTCCGCGAGCTGCTGTGGGTCACTTGGAAATCGGGATGTCGGCCGCAAGAGTCGCTGCGTGTTGAGGCGCGACACGTCGATTTGAAGAATCGGCGTTGGGTGTTCCCGAAGTCGGAGTCGAAAAATCGAAAGACCGTGCGCGTCGTATACCTGACCAACGAGGCGTTTGAAATCACTCAGCGACTCGTTGAGCAGCATCCAACTGGTCGGCTGTTTCGCAATTCGTCGGGGCAGCCGTGGACGACTTCGGCAGTGAACTGCGCGTTTAGCCGTGTGCGAATTCGTTTGGGCAAGCAACTCATCCGCGAACGAAAGCTGGTGGTCGCTGACGACGACATTTTGGAATTCAGCCGGAGCCTCAAACCGGAGCGAACCGTCAAAGGGGTCGTGCGTCCAAAGTCCGAACGTGAATTGTTTCAAGAGGCCCGGCGAAAACTGACATTTCGGCTGGCATTGAGTCTCGTGCCCAATGTCTCGCTGTATGCTTTGCGTCATTCTTGGGCCACGCACGCACTGGAACGTGGAGTCGATGCACTGACTGTTTCTGTGTTGATGGGACATCGTGATCCTTCGACGCTCGCCAAGGTTTATCAGCACTTGGCACAGAACCCGATTTACTTGCTCGATCAGGCCAGCAAGGCGGTCGGCTAAACGATTGCCTTAGAGTCGGATGTGTTTGAGTCGTGGACGCGGAGTCGGCGCGAGCGATTTGTCGCTCACATTGCATGTCTTGCGGCGTTTAAGAAACTCGTCGATGTCGCGCCGATCGATGCGGTATCCGCGTGATTGGCCGACGCTGATCACCGGCAACTCGCCGGTATCAATCAAGCGATAGACATTGGCCGTCGAGCAACCGAGAGCTGCGGCGACTTCTGAGATCGTCAGCAATTTGATGCAGTCAGAGAGTGAAGTGGGAATCAACGCGGCACCTCGCTTGATCAGCCATGTCCTTGGCCAAAGCGATGCACCGGCAGTCGTCCGGACGCGATCGCGTCATAAACCGAGCGCACGCTGAGACCGTAGTGGCCCGCGATCTCTCTCGCGGTCCACCAGGTCTTCACTGGTGCAGAGCAGTCGTTTTGAGCAATTGAAGCCATGCCTTCTCCGATTCCGGCCGGCACGGTGCCGGCGGTCGAAGAATAATGGCGGGCCATTGCCCTGTCGGTGACTTATCTGCGGCGATCCACTGGCTAAGTCTGTTGATGTCTGCCTTGGCTAGTGTCGATTCTTCAGTGTCGATCTCTCTCGCATCTTCCTGTCTCAATCATCGAAACAGGAGGCGATATCGTCGGCCCGGTGCTCCCGGCAGCAAGATGGCCTGCTGCCATGCGCTGGATGAATCAGCCAGATTCTTGAGTACGTTTCTGGCCGAGCCATGACCACTTCGTCTGATGAGTTCCGCCAGCGACAGGCCGTCTGTGCCTGCGTCGACAAGTGCTTGCAAAACGTCGTACCGCGCTGACGTCACGGGCGAAACTTCGCGG
>JAYVCO010000550.1:0-3818 GCA_043749935.1 Planctomycetia bacterium | reverse complement strand
GGCAACCACTTCCAATTTTGCGCCGGGCGACAGATTGTTGTCGAGCCCGGGCAGGTCATAGACCTCCTCGCCCGTCAGACCCAACGACTGCCACGTTTGTCCCGCGGAAAATTCCAAGGGCAACACGCCCATGCCGACCAGGTTGCTGCGGTGGATGCGCTCGAAGCTGACGGCCAGCACTGCCCGGACGCCCAAGAGCAACGTGCCCTTGGCGGCCCAGTCGCGGCTGCTGCCGGTGCCATACTCGGCTCCGGCGAAGACCAAGAGTGGAACGTGTTCAGTTTTATATTTCATCGCCGCGTCGTAAATGCTCATCGCCGCGCCGTCGGGCAGGTGACGCGTGACGCCTCCTTCGGTGCCTGGAGCGAGGTAATTGCGAATGCGAATGTTGGCGAACGTGCCGGGCGTCATGACCCGATCGTTCCCCCGTCGCGCGCCGTAGCTGTTGAAATCGCGCGGCTCGACGCCGTGCTCGATCAGATAGCGGCCCGCCGGACTCTTGGCGGCGATCGATCCGGCGGGCGAAATATGGTCGGTCGTGACCGAGTCGCCAAACATCGCCAAGACCCGAGCGCCGCCGAGCGGTTGGATCGTGCCACTCTCGCGAGCGAGGCCAATCAGAAACGGCGGCTCTTGGATGTAGGTGCTCTTGGGGTTCCAATCGTAGAGATCGCCTTCGCTGGTGGGCAGCTTGTTCCACTTTTCGTTGGACGTCATCACGTTGGCGTATCGCTTCTGAAACATCTCGGGCAGCACGCACGATTGAATGGCACTCTGGACTTCCTCGGCCGTGGGCCAGATGTCTTTTAGAAACACATCCTTGCCATCGGTGCCCTTGCCCAGTGGCTCGGTGACCAGGTCGATGTCCGTCGTGCCGGCCAGCGCATAAGCCACGACCAACGGCGGACTGGCCAGGTAATTGGCTTTGACCAGCGGGTTGATGCGCCCCTCAAAATTGCGATTGCCACTCAGCACGGCGGCCGCGACCAGCTCGCCCTCGTTGACCGCTTTGGCCACCGCGTCGGGCAGCGGACCGCTGTTGCCAATGCAGGTCGTGCAGCCATACCCGACGGTGTAAAAGCCCAAGGCGTCGAGCGCGGCGGTCAGTCCGGCTTTTTCGAAATAGTCGGTGACCACGCGCGAGCCCGGAGCCAGGCTGGTTTTGACATAAGGCTTGGACTTGAGGCCTTTGGCCACTGCCTTTTTCGCCAGCAGTCCGGCCGCCAACATGACCGACGGGTTGCTGGTGTTCGTGCAACTGGTAATGGCCGCAATCACGACCGCGCCGTGTCCGATTTTGGCGCTGTGCCCGTTGTCGACGACCGTTGCCGTGCGCTTCAAGCCGGCGTCATCGAGCGCGAAGCCGCGTTCGGCCACCGGAGCGGTGAGCGCCTTGCGGAAAGACGCCTTCATGGACTTGAGCGGCACGAGATCTTGCGGCCGCTTGGGACCGGCCATGCTGGGCTCGATCGTGCCCATGTCGAGCGAGAGGACTTTGGTGAACTTCGGTTCGGGACCATCGTCGGTGCGGAACAGTTGCTGTTCTTTGGTGTAGCGTTCGAGTAGTTCGACTTCGGCCTTGGTTCGGCCGGTGCGCCGCAGGTATTCGAGCGTTTCGTTGTCGACGGGAAAAAAGCCCATCGTCGCGCCATATTCCGGCGCCATGTTGCCGATCGTGGCCCGATCCGCCAGCTTCATGTTCGAGACGCCGGGTCCGAAGAATTCAACAAACTTGCCGACCACGCCTTGCTTGCGCAAGATGTTCGTAACGGTCAACACGAGGTCCGTGGCAGTTGTGCCCGGCGGAAGCTGGCCCGTCATTTTGAAGCCGACCACCTCGGGCATCAGCATATAGAGCGGCTGGCCCAACATCACGGCCTCGGCTTCGATGCCGCCCACGCCCCAGCCGAGCACGCCCAGGCCGTTGATCATGGTCGTGTGGCTGTCGGTGCCCACGAGTGTGTCGGGCACGGCCACCAGGTCGTTGGCCTCGCCGCGCAAGAACACGCCCTTGGCCAGGTACTCGAGATTGACCTGGTGCACGATGCCCACCGAGGGCGGCACGACGCGGAAGTTATCGAACGCCTTTTGCCCCCAGCGCAGAAATTCGTAGCGCTCGCGGTTGCGCTCGTATTCAAAGTCGACATTGACGGCCAGCGAATCGGGCGCGTTGAAACTATCGACCTGAACCGAGTGATCGATGACCAGGTCGACCGGGATCAGCGGATTGATTTTCGTGGGCTTGCCGCCCAACCGCTGCATGGCCGCACGCATGGCCGCCAGATCGACGACTGCGGGCACGCCGGTAAAATCCTGAAGCAAAACGCGCGCGGGATTGAACGGAATCTCGACCTGGGCCGGCGCGGCGGCGTTCCAACTGGCCAGATTCTTGACGTCCTCTTCGCGGACCGCAAAACCATCGCAATTGCGCAGAGCCGATTCGAGCAGCAAGCGGATCGAGAAAGGCAAATCTGCCATCTTCCCGAGCCCTAGCTTTTCCAGTTTCGATAAGCGAAACAAGCTCGCCTTGCCTTGCCCCGTTTCAAATCGTTCGCGCGCCGCAAACGGATCCGTTTTGCGATCGTTTGACATACCAGAGAGTGCCTTTTACAGAGGGTTCATTCGCTTCCGCGACAAGCGTTCCAAAAATCGTCCGATGTCGACGATTGTAGCGAAAATCGCACGAAGTGTCTGCCGCATGTAAATCCCAAATTGAAGGCACCGTCGGGAAAGGGCGCTAACGACAGGTGGCAAAGTCCCTCAGAAATTGTTCGATGCAAGCCTGTGGCGAAAAAGGCTTGATCGACGGGCCAGCGGCCGGGTTACTGTCTCATTTTCTCGCTGTTCTCAAAATGCGGAAAAAACACCCCGATTCGAGTTGATTTGACCGATTATAGAACGCGACCTAGGTTTCTCGTGGCGAATCGGAGCGTCAATCAGATCGCTCGCGCTACAAATCCGCAGGGCCTGCAATGACGAACACCTCGAACGATTATCTTGTGGCGGAGCTCGTTACTGAAGAAAGCCCGGTGGGTGCCCAGCCTTGGGCGCCTGGAGTGGCTCCGCAGCTGAATTGCGCCGAGGCGAGCGAGAAACCGGCCGGTTCCGACCAGAACCTGGAAAAGTTGATCGATCGCATTCGCGGCATGGCTAGCCCAACCGGGGCCCCGGCTTCGTCCCCTCCAGTAACTCCGTCGGACGCCTTCTTGCCTCTGGAGCCGACGTCGTTCGCCAAAGCACAATTGACCTCTAGCGCCGTCGAGGGCCTGATTCTCAAACTGCTCCTTTCGCGATCAGAATCGACCGGACGCGAGGTCTCGGACCACCTCAAACTTCCGTTCCGCTTGCTCGACGAATTGTTGCGCGCCATGAAAATGGAACAACTCGTCGTCCACAAGGGCGCGGCTGCCATGAACGACTATCTGTATCAACTGACCGATATCGGCCGCGAAAGGTCGAAACGCCTCACCGATCATTGCACCTATTTCGGCGCCGCGCCGGTATCGCTTTCCGACTATATCGCCGGGGTGGCCGCCCAATCGCTCACCAATCAGCATCCGACTGTTGGCGATCTGAAAAGGGCCTTCTCGGATCTGTTGATCAGCCCGCGAATGCTGCGCCGGCTGGGGCCGGCCGTCAACTCGGGCCGCGGTCTATTCCTGTTTGGCGCGCCGGGCAATGGCAAGACCAGTATCGCCGAGCGGGTCACGAAAGCTTTTGGGCAGTTTATCTGGATCCCCCGCGCCATCGGCGTCGACGGCGAAATCATCCGGCTCTACGATCCCAACTCGCATGAAGAGGTGCCGCTCGACGAGGGT
>JAYVCO010000549.1:0-9955 GCA_043749935.1 Planctomycetia bacterium | reverse complement strand
GAAGGCGAGCTTGGCGACAGGGGCCGCTACATTACGGAAATTGACCTGGCATCTGGAAATGTGGTGCCGCGCGATATCTTTACCGCCGTCGGCAAGCCGCAAGAGGAAGGCGAATATCGTGTCGGGCATTTTCGTGAACCGTTCAGCCTCGAGGGTGGCACCCCCTCCAAGTACTTTGCGTTCATGGAACGTTCGCCCGTGAACCTGCTCGATCCGGCGCGCAATTGGGGGCTCGGGCTGTTTCGCGCAGCTCCCAGCGAGAATTCCACGTTCGCCATTGGCGCGTTCCACGCCGGGACCAACGCGGGAGGCTTTCAAGGGGGCGATGGAAACACGGTTGGGATAACCGGTCGATTTACGGCGACTCCCATCAACGAAGGGAACGGCGAGCGGCTGCTGCACTTGGGCATCGCGTTGTCGGAACGGGTACCCGAAAACGGCGTCATTATCATCAACCAACAGCCTCTCAATCCGCTGCTGGATCTGGGAGATTCTTCGACATCTCCGTTCGTGCCGGTCATTCGTATCCCGGCCAGGTTTCAGCAGCTCATCAATTTGCAGTTTGCCTGTGCCAACGGACCGTTTTGGACTCAGGCGGAGTGGTATGGCACCATCATCAATCAGACCGGCGGCGGAGATGTGTTCTTTCACGGATGCCATGTCGATTGCGGCTATTTCGTTACCGGTGAGCATCGCGGCTATCAAAACGTCAATGGCGTATTCGGCCCGGTAAAGGTGAGCCGCCCGTTTCTGCGAGGCCCCGCGGGCCGCGATCGAGAACTCGGGTGGGGCGCCTGGGAACTAGCCGCCCGGTTTGCTTATCTGGACTTCCTTGACCCCAACACGCCGGGTGGCCCCTCAGGGCAATTGATCGGCATTCGCCTGCCCACAGCCACATTTGGCGTGAATTGGTACCTGGCTGACCATCTTCGGGTGATGATTAACTATTCATACGAGGTGCCCAACGAGGCCAATTCAGGCTCGAGCGTCGCCAACATTTTTGGCACGCGATTGGCGGTATTTTGGTAATCCTGGTTTCAAAGGGACGGACGCAGGGACTCCCGACGTGAAGCGGACGTTTATTATTCTGGCAATTGTCTGGTCGTGGTGGGCGAGCGGCGCCACCTCGACCGCCATCGCGCAGACCGAAGCGCTTGATCGCGGCGCCGAGAACAGCGAAGAACGAGAACTGGAAACGGACCGCGATGCTTTTACTCCGGCCACCAGCACGGCTGGCAAGAGTCTGACGATCGTCGAGTCGTCGTACTCGTTTATCGACAACCGCAAAGTGGCCGAAACTCACAGCTTTCCAGAATTCCTTGTGCGTCGCGGCGTGAGCGAGCGGATCGAGTTGCGGCTCGGTTGGAACTTCGAGGTCGGTGGAGAGGGTGACGCCGTGTCGGGCGGAGAGGGATCCGAAGGCTTGGGAGGTGGTGGTGTCAAGCGTGAGTCGCAGATCTTGTATGGCCTTAAGGCCGTCGCCACGAAACAGGATGGATGGATTCCTCGCAGCGCTGCCATCTTACAGGGCTTTACACCGACCAGCGGCGAGGCCACGGGCACGGATGTCGTCGCCACATACGCGTTTGGATGGGAGCTGGCGAACCGCTGGCGGTTGGATTCGTCGATGCGATATGGCACCGAGCATGGCCACACCGACGCCTTCAACGAGTGGGCGCCCTCGATCGTGCTCCGAGTCCCAGTGAACGATCGCTGGAATGTCCATGCCGAGTATTTCGGCATCTACTCGCAAGGGGCCGAGCATGATTTCAGCCGTGCCTATTTCAGCCCCGGCACGCACTATCTGCTCACACCGAACTTGGAGCTCGGTGTTCGACTCGGCTGGGGCGTCACGGAAGACGCTCCGCGATTCTTTTCCAACGTCGGTATCGGGTGGCGATTCTGACACTGTAGACCATCGTGGTAATACAAAGCCGAGGACAAAAACCATAACGACACGACAGCACTACGAAGACCTGTTGTTCCGTTGAGAGAGACGAAACGCCCATGCGGAAGGCTGGATTTCCTCGCTGGCGCGTCGGGTTAGTGGCCAGCGATATGACAACCGGAGGATTGCTGCAATGCTTTGCAGGGCTGGGTGAGCGAGGCGGTTGAGCCCGATGAAAGGTTTCCACCGGGGCGTACCGAAATGAACCGCGGCGCGTGACGATTGCGGAAAACCTGCGCGCTGCAAATGCCGCAAGCGGCCGAGAAAGGCCGCTTGCGATCCGCTTCTTGATTGCCCTGCTTGTTGGGCTATTGCATCGATTCACGTCGCATCGTGGCTGTATACGTCATCGTGGTTCCGCCCAGGAAGAGCGGCGATGGCAGCCAACTGACTCTGGTGAATGGAACGGAAATCGTCACGGCAACTGGGTTGCCGTTCGTGGCGGCACTCGGGGGATTGGGCGAAACCGAGATCGTTGCGCCTTGGATGTTCGCGGGCGCCAAGTACTGGTTGGCTGCCGTGGTCACTGTGCCCTGGGTCGAATTGTCAAGGATTCCGACGCGCGCTCCTTCGCGAGCCGCGTTGGTCAGGATTTGCTGTACCATGACCATTCGCCCGTACTCGATCATGCCGAAGATGAGCAAGACGAAGACGGGAGAAACGACTGCCAACTCAACCACGGCCGCTCCTCGCCGCAGCCGCGCTGCGGCGCGCCGCCGGATTCGTCGGCACGAGACATCGTGGATCGGAAGCTTGCATGGAGACGCATTCTCAGCATTGAATGCGATCGCATTGCGGGAAGGACGGCTCATGTCAATACTTCTCCAGAACGTGGCCAGACAAACGAGTTCAACGGACCAACCAAACTTGCGAATACACGAAGTTACTGTACTGAGGACCCGTACCCGGGATGCCGCCCTTCACGGTGACGTTGGCCGGCTCAATGATCAGCTCTTTACTCGACATCGAGCCGGTTAGCTTCACGTTCATGATCCGAACGCCGGCAAAGCCAACGATGGTGTACGTCGCGTTGTTGCCAGGTCCTGTGACTGTACTGAAGATCGGAATGATGCGCGGCTCGCCGATGATCGAGGCCAGCTCATCCTTGACTCCAGCGCTGATGCCGGTGTCGCCGTTGAGATTCAGCGTGCCTTGCGAATTCAAGGCAACCCGTCCGTTGGGCATGTAGGACAGGTCCGACGCGTTCATGCCGTACACGATCTGGCGGGCGATGTCGGAAGTGCTGTTGTTGGGGCTTCCGATATCGACGGTGCCGCTGTTACCCGGTGCCCCGGTGACCTGCGGAAACAGATTGACTTCTCGAACACCGTCGTTTCCGCGGCTGACGGCCTGCGTGACGCTGTTGAACGCCCATTGATCGGAACCGCTGCCCGAAAGCATATGGTTCCAAGTATCTTGTTGAATCGCATAGGGCAGCATCATCAAGTTGCTGCCATCGCCGGGCGCCTGGAAGCCCGAGAAATTGTTCACGAGGGCGGCGGTCGCCGTGGCCTGTAATGCTTTACTGTTAGCTCCGAAAAGTCGGGAAAAGAACAACTTGACTTCGCCGTTCTGTGCGCTCGACCGCTGAACGCGCACTTGCACGGCGTTCGCCTGACTGGTTTTGTTGAGATCCATCGTTTGCGTCTGATCCGACGGATTCGAGAGATAACCGACCACGACGTCGCCCGACGTGCTATTCGACGAGTTGTCATCGACGGTCGGGGCCGATCCGCAGATGCGATTGCTGGCCGCATATTGGACCGCGCGAGTGCGCGCCAGTGAAATCGCGGTATTCATGTTCGAAGCGCCCGTAACGGCGCCGGTGTCGATCAGATCGCATGCTCCGGCCAGCGCCGCGGCATCGGCCGAATCCTGGAGTTGGGTCCGGGCCATCAACAAGTAGCCGATATCAATCGACAGTGACACCACGGTCAGCATGAACACCATCAGGAACAACGTTAGCAGCAGGATGGCCCCGTGGCGGGGTTGCCGCTTGTTTTCATGATTACGCATGGCTCTTGTCTTTCGCGTAAGGCTCGATGTTTGATCAACGCGGGTATATCACTTTTGGAGACGTGTCTTGTGCGGCGAGTCCGGCGGCAGTGTATGCCCGGACCTTTACCAACGTGAGCGACGTGACGCGGTTGGAAGCGTAGCCGATGCCCGAGTTGGCGACCGAGTCTGAGGGATCGTAAGTGTTGAGGTTCGTCAGGTTCGATGCGCCTCCGACCTTCATCGAGCTTCCGTTGCCGAACGTGCCCCAAGTTTGCGAGTTGCCGTTGACGAGGGCGAACGTCAATTGCCCGCCGGAGAGAGTCATGCGCTGCGTCCAAGTGACGGTTTCATCTTGGTTCTGCAAGAGAGTTCCGGTATTGGAGCGGACCGCCGTCACCGGCGCACTGCCGTTCCAAAGTTGCAATTGCACGCCGCCCGCTTCATAGGAGGGCAAATTGCGCAGATTCAAGTCGAGCACGGCATAAAACGAATCGAGTCCACCGCCCGGCGACATCGTCGATGTAACCTGCGGGGCAAAGTTGTCGGGGTCTGGCGTGGCCACGACCAATTGCCAGTCTTCCTCGATCTGGACGACGTCGTCGCCGCGGGCCGTGTTGGCGACCAGCGTTATCAAAGCCAGGGCAGCACCACAAACAACCCAACGGGAAAGGGAGAGACGGACTGAACGCGCGCAGCAGAGGGATTGGCAATGCATAAAAAATCCTCCGACGAGAGGGCACCGGTTCGATCACTGGATTTGAAAGTCGCGCCGAGTGGTCTCAGACGCGATAACGTGCGAAATGCTTTAGAAATGCAAATGGTTCTTGCGTACAAACGCAACTGACCATCTTCATTCTCAACCTTATTACAGGTTTCGGCATAGTCAATTCGATCTATGCGATTTTCCAGCAACTCGCGATAACCACCGGAGAAAAGGGCCAGTTTCAGCTTTTGGCGGAAGATCCGGGGGCGATAACCGACGGAGCAATTCGTGCAAAAATCCACGACTTCCTGAGATGCCGTTGCATGCTCGTTTCGGCTTCCGTGTCGGCCGTTCACTCACCGTGGCTCGGCGACTGCGAATTTTTGGATGCGGTAATTTTTGCTGTCGACCACGTAGAGGTTGCCTTCTCCGTCGATCGCCACGCCGTGCGGAGTGCTGAATTGCCCGAGGCCATCGCCGGAGGTGAGCGACGTAGCGCCATCGATGAACTTGCCGGTGGGGGTGAATCGTTGCACGCGGTGATTCGTGGCGCTGACCCAAATACGCTGCTGCCGATCGAGACAGATGGCGATCGGACCAATCAGTGTGGCTCCGCCGCCAAAGCCGCCGGGCTCGGTGCTGTTGTCGCCGAAGGCCAACAGGGGTCGGCCCTCGGGCGAGAATTTTTGCACGCGGCCGAGGGTTGCTTCAGTGGTGAATACGCAACCTGCGGTATCGACCGCGACGAAGTTCGGCCCGCCGACGCGGCCGCTCCGCGACGCCTTGCCGTCGAATTGGCCCGGCTTGTCGCCATACTCACCCCATTTGCAGATGAACTGCCCCTCGGGCGTGAAACGTTGCATGCGGCGATTCACTTGATCGGCGACATACACGGTGCCATCGGGCGCGATCGCGATTCCGCCAGGCTGATCGACGTCGCCATCGCCGGTTCCCTTCTTTCCCCACTCGCGCACTTTCTGGCCGTCGGGCGAGCAAACGCAGATTTTGTGCGACATCATTGCGGCGACATAGACCAAGCCCTCGGCGTCGATGGCAATTCCGCCAGGAAACTCGAGCACGGGAAATTCGCCCAAGAATTTCCCGTCGGGCGTAAAGCGTTGAACCCGATTGTTGTGGGTGTCTGAGACGAACACCTCGCCGCGCGGTCCGAGCGCAATGCCGATCGGAAGATTGAACTCGCCCGGTCCCGTGCCCTTCTTTCCCCAAACGGCCAGCAGCCGCAGCGGCGAATCAACCGCAGGTGTTGCCGGCGCATCGTCGGCATTCGCGGAGCGTTGTGCCAAGAGGCCGGCGGCCACGGAAGCCGCGCTCGTTCGCAGAAAAGTCCGACGATCGGTTCGCACGTGAATCATGCTCCCTTTCCAGTGTTACTAAAAATCCCGCTTCGGAGCCTTCCTCAGCCGTTGGTTCGCAACGATTCGAGTCCTGCCTCGGTCGGATAGCCGTCAGACGTCCAGCCGCGAGCCGTATTGTATGCCAACACGAGCTCCTGCAATCGATCGGCGGTGAGCGTGGCGGACGGATCGTTTGGCAACGGATTATCCAGAAATCGAGCAGGCAGCGTATCTTCCTCGGGCTGCCAGCCACACAGCACGTTGAATTGTTTCTTGGCCGTGACGATCCGCCGCGCGGTTTCGCGCAACTCCTCGGGCGTCGTGTCCCAGCCAGTGACTAGGGCGAGCATCTCTGCGCATTCGGCGAAGAAATCAACGAACACGCCGCGCAGGAACTTACAGAGAATCAGCGAGTCCATCAGCGCGGCTTTGTCTTCGGTCTCGACGGCCAACAGTGCGGCTTCATTGCCGGGCCGTCGACGATCGACGTGTTCGGAAAAGTCGACTTCGTAGGCGCCCGAGCGATTGTGGTCGGCGCCGCGCGTGCCCACCGCAAATCCCAACGCCATGGTTTGTAAGGCTCGCGGCTCATAGCCCGGGATTTCAAGCCCTTTGACCTGTGGCGCGAAGGCCAGGGCTTCTGGTCCAATAGTTCGCGCCATCCGCCGGCTTCCTTCGGCCAGCCGCGCGCCGAGACCCTCGCGCCGGCCGGTTTCCTCGAGGGCTCGCAGCAGGGCGTCACCATCGCCAAACTTCAGCCACGGTGCATCGACCAGCCCTCGCTCGACACACTCCATGGCAAACGCGATCGTTCCACCGGCGCTGATCGTGTCCAACCCCAGATCGTCGCAAAGCCGAGACGCGCGCAGCACGACGTCGGGGTCGCTGATATTGCACATCGGGCCGAGCGCGAACAGATTCTCATACTCCAAACGCACTCCACCGCGCTTATCATCGCCCGCCAGAGCATAAATATGTTCGCAACCGATGGTGCAAGCCGCGCAACTGGTTCGAGTCCGGGCGTGCGTCTCGCCCATCATTTCTGGCGAGAGCGCTGCGGCTTCGGCAAAGGAGCCTTGTTGAAAGTTTCGCGTGGGCAGCGCGCCAAGTCGATTGAACACCAGCAGATTGGCCGCGGTTCCGAGTTCGCGATACTTGGCCGTGGCCGGGCCAAACGATTTGTCGGACAGTCGTTTCGCCAGCGCAACAAGCTCTTGGGGATGCGCCCAAGGCGTGCGATGAAAACCGCGGACCGCCACAGCCTTGATATTTTTCGAGCCCAGCACCGCGCCGCTGCCGCCTCGGCCGGCATGACGTCCGGCATGCGAAATCGTGGCGTAACGGACCAGGTTCTCGCCCGCCGGACCGATCGTGGCTATCTGAAAATCATTGCCCAGGCTGGCGCGCAAGCGGGCTTCTGTCTCGGAACAACTCAACCCCCACAAATCACCAGCCGGTTCGAGCCGCACCTGGCCGTCGTCGATGACCAGCACCGACGCTTCCGCCGCGCGCCCAACGAGCACGATCGCATCGCCACCGGCCCGTTTGCCGGCAATCGCAAAATGGCTGCTGGAAAGCGAGTCGTTAATGCGTTCGGTCAGCGGGCTGCGGCTGACGACCGCGAACTTGGCCGAAGTCGTCAACGGGCTGCCGACCAAGGGGCTGAACACAAATGCCAAAGGCGCCGCGGGAGCAAGGGGGTCGATGAGGGCCGAGTTTTCGCGCAGCATTAAATGGACGCCCAATCCGCTGCCACCCAGGAAGCTGCGTAACTCGGCTTCGGCCAGTGGCACGCGTTCGAGGGTCCGCTGGCCGACGTCGATACGCAAATAGCAGCCGTGATAACCCGGTGGGCTGCATCGAGCAGTGCTCATAAGAGATCGCTAGCCCCCGGCATCGGCGGAGAGGATCAACAGCGAGTCGCCCGGTTCGAGTGGCGTGGCCGGATCGGTGACGAAACGCTGGCCATTCAGATTTGCCAGGTAGCCCTGTTGCAGGCGGCCATCGGCAATGCACTCATCCGCCAGGCGAGGAAAACGGTGAACGAGTTGCGCGAGCACTTCGCTCAACTGTCCGCCTTCTGCCATTGCTTGAGACACACCGGCGCGCTGTCGCGGGATGCCGAACATTTCCACGCTGATACTCATACGCGTGCCTGGCTGTTACAAAAGGCGAGTGGCCACACGCGATCTATTGTACCTTGCAGCAGCCTGTCGCACCGCGCTTGCGGGTTCGCAGCGCCCAATTCCCGCCGGCTCTATTCGCATGCTGTTACGGCTTTTCCACGAGCCAGATATTGCGATAGCGGACCGGATTGCCGTGGTCCTGCAAATAAATCGGACCCGGCTCGGGCCCTTCGGGAACCGGCGCGGCAGTCGTGTTCTTGGGCAGTTCGACGTCTTTGTGGATAACGACGCCGTTGTGGCTGACCTTCATCGTGCCGTTCTTGACCTTCTTGCCGTTCTCATATTGGGCGGCCGTGTAATCGATATCGTACGTCTGCCACGAGAGGGGCGGAAAACACATGTTCACGTCGGGAGCCTTGATGCTGTAGATCCCGCCACATTCGTTGTTCTCGCCACTCAAGCCGAATGAATCGAGCATTTGAACTTCGTAGCGGCCTTGCAAATAACAACCGCTATTGCCGCGGCCCTGACCGCGCGCGGCGGGCATGAAGGGGAGCAAAAACTCGACGTGCAGCCGGCAGCTTTGGAATTTGCGTTTACTGGAGGTGCCAGCGACGAGCAAGCCGTTTTCAATCTTGCCGGGAGAAAACTCGTCGGCACTCGTGCCATCGAAGAGTACTACGGCCCCTTGAGGCGGTTTGGCTCCGAGCGTGGGACTAGTGCGCTCGACCTTTTTCAAATCGCCGACCACCTGGCCGTCAGGCGAGAGGATTCGCAGCACGCCATCCTTGATTTCGCCGAGGCTGTTTTCGCCCTGAACGAAACGGACGATGCCGTCTTTCAACTCGCCGTCAGCCTCGTGTTTCGCGCTCTTGTCCCAGCCGTCGCCGGGCAAGCCGCCCAAGTACGCGACCGCGTGGAATTTTCCCATACCCAAGGCAATGACCTGGACGCCGATTTTCGTCTCCTCGTCGGAGTGTTTGGTGACCCCGGAATATTCTCCTTGGTACTGAAAATCCGGGTCCGAGCTGCGGGACGCGTCGGCGGCCGGCGCCGATTGCCACGTCAATCCGAAAACAAGCAGAAGGGTGAAAGCCAAGAAGGGGCGTTGCATTGAGCGTTTCTCCGCCATCGTGAGCAGTGCCTGGAATTGGAAAGCTAGGGCTATTGTGAGTTGCCCTCGTTCACGTTGCAAGCGTCAAGCATCAGTGAAAAAACATTCGTTTTTTGGACCGCGGAACGCGTGCAGTTGCCGCCGGGAAAGAGTACGATTGGGGGCTGAAACGGCGGCCGGCAGCGTGGCTCCGGACGTGGAAACGCGCACCCGCGAACTGCGGTTAGGGATCGAGAACGAATACGCAGGAGATGATTTGATGAACAGGCAAATGATCGTTCGGTTGATGGGTTGTTTTGCGTTCGCCTGGTTGGTCGTCGGGTCGGCACAGGCCGCCGTGAAACCGAACGCGCTATTCTCAGATAACACGGTGCTGCAACAAAAGGTGAACGTGCCCGTGTGGGGCACGACGGATCAGGCCGGTGAAATCACGGTCGAGTTTTTGGGCCAAAAAGTTTCCGCAATGCCCAAGGATGGCAAGTGGCGCGCCGAGCTGAAGCCGCTCGCGGCCGGCGGTCCGCACGCGATGACCATTAGCCAGGGGACCGACAAGATCGAAATCAAGAACGTCCTGGTCGGCGAAGTCTGGATCTGTGGCGGCCAGTCGAACATGCAGTGGACGCTCAAGCAGAGCGACGGCGGTAGCGATGCGATCACCAACTCAGCCAACGACAAACTCCGGCTGTTCACCGTCCCACGTGAGCGTGACGA
>JAYVCO010000548.1:0-10426 GCA_043749935.1 Planctomycetia bacterium | reverse complement strand
AAAAATGCCGTCGTGGCATTTTTCAACCTCGCCAAGTGCGGAGCAAAGCTCCGCACGGCTCGCAAAATAACGACTTACGTCGCTATTTTGTCATCGCATTCCTACGATGTCGCAGCCCGCCGAAAATTTCGACAGGCTGCTAACTCGTCGGAATTTTCAACTCCCGGCCTTGAGCGTCGTGGCATTCGAGCACCAGATGTTCGGGCGAAACCCCTTCGATGCCAAAGATTTGCACCGAAATCTTGTTTTCGTCCTCCAACCGCGAAAGTTCCCGCCGCTTCTTGTTGTTCAGGTAGGTGGCCACGTCGTCGGCCACCGTCACACTGACTTTGACCACGTCCTGGTTCTGGGTGGCCATGATCAGCAGGCGGACCACCTCGATCGCCATGCTTTCGGCCGTCTTGACCACGCCGCTGCCGACGCAACTGGGGCAGTCCTTGTAGACGCTGCGTTTCAAACTGGGGCGAATCCGCTGCCGCGTCATTTCGATCAGCCCAAACGGACTGGTGCGGAGAATCTTGGTGCGGGCCCGATCGCGTTTGACCGCGTCGCGCAACGCGCGCTCGACGTTCCGCCGATGCTTCTCCTTGCGCATGTCGATGAAGTCGTTGACCACGACGCCCCCTAAATCGCGCAGCCGCAATTGCCGGGCGATTTCGCGCGCGGCCAGCAAATTCATTTGATACGCCGTTTCTTCGGCCGAGTCGTCCGCGCGGAAGTTGCCGCTGTTGACGTCGATCGCCACGAGCGCCTCGGTCTGATCGATGACGATCGAGCCCCCTTGTCGCAGCGGCACTTTGCGCTGGTGGATGAGGCTGATTTCACGGTCCAGATTATAGCGGTGGAACAGCGGCTCTTTGCCTTCGTATAGTTGCAGCCGATTGACGTAGCGCGGCATGACGATTTGCAAGAATTCCTTGGCGCGCTCATAGGCCGAGGGCTCGTCGATGTAGATCGCGTCGACGTCGCCGGTGAAGATGTCGCGAATGGTGCGAATGATCATGTCGCTTTCTTCATAGATGTCGATCGGCGCGGGATATTTCTTGATCCGCCGCACGATGACCTTCCACAGCCGCAGCAAGTAGGCCAGGTCGCGCGAGAGCTCGCGCTTGGTGCGATCGATGCCGGCGGTGCGCACGATGAATCCCAGCCCCTTGGGCGGATTCAGCTCGAGCATCACGTCGCGCAATTTGCGGCGGACTTCGTCGTCTTCGATTTTTCGCGAGACTCCCACGCGCCCCAGCGCGGGCATCAGCACCAGGTATCTTCCGGGAATGCTGATGTAGGTGGACAGGGTCGGACCTTTGGTGCCCATCCCCTCCTTGATGACTTGCACCAGCACTTCGTCGCCCCGGCGCAGGATGTCCTGGATCGGCGGTTTGATGCGCGGGCGAGCGCCAGGCCGTGGACCGCGATGATTGCGGCGCGGCTGGTCTTCGTCGCCCACTTCGTCGTCGTCCTCGCCGATATCGACGTCTGCCCGTGCGGCCTGCGAGCCACTCGATTCGATCGGGCGTTGCGGATCATATCCCCCTTGGCGGTAATATTGGGGTTCGACGTCGCTGATGTGCAGAAAGCCGTTGCGGCCGACGCCAAAGTCGACGAACGCGGCTTGAATGCTGGGTTCGAGGTTAACCACCTTTCCCTTGTAAATGTTTCCGACGTAGTTGTCCTGGCTGGTGCGCTCGATGTAGAGCTCTTCCAAAGCCCCATCCTCAACGATCGCGATCCGGCACTCTTCCGGTTGCGCGACGTTGATTAACATTTCTTGCTTCATTCTGTGGTACTTTCTGTGGTCTTGGGGGCGGGGTTATTGGCCCGCTGGTGTGGTTCATTTCAAGGGAAAAGCGGCGATCGCCAAGCGAAGCCACACCGGGTCCCGCGCACCCGCTTGGGTCCGCGCTGTTCAGCGTTGCTTGCCGAGATTTTCCCAACTTGTCTTGTGCTTACCTACGCGACTAATTCGGGTAGGATTTTCTTCAGTTCCTCTCGCACATAATTCTTGATGTCTCTGGCGTTTTCCAGGCTCATGACGCGCTCGGCCACATGGAGGCACTGAGCCAGAGTCACGGTCCGACAGACCTTCTTGATTTCGGGAATCGAACTGGGCGTGACGCTGAACCGCCGCAATCCCAATCCCAATAGCAGCATGGTGTAAATCGTGTTGCCGCTCATCTGCCCGCACACATTCACCGGCACGTTCTTGGCATCGGCGGCCTTGATGGCCATTTCGATCAAACGCAGCACGGCCGGGTCGGCCGAGTTGTAGAGCCCGGCCACGTCCTTGTTGCCCCGGTCGGCGGCCAGCGTGTATTGCGTCAGGTCGTTCGTGCCGATGCTCAGGAAATCGACCTCTTCGACGAAGTGATCGATCATCAGCACCGCCGAGGGCACCTCGACCATCATGCCCACCGGCAGCGCACGATTGAACGAGATACCTTCTTCATCCAAGTCTTCCATAACGTCGGCCAGCACCATTTTGGCCTGGCGCAATTCGAACACGGTACTGATGAGCGGAAACATGACGCGCAGATCGCCCAATTCGCTGGCCCGCAGCATGGCGCGCAATTGGACGCGAAACAGGGGCAAGTTCTTGAGCGAGAGGCGAATGCTGCGCAATCCCAGGGCGGGGTTGCGAGTTTCCTCGGCCTCGAACGCGACCTTGTCCGCGCCCAAGTCGCAAGTGCGAATCACGACTGGGCGGCCGGTCATCTCGGCCATGACTTGAGCATAAGCCTGGTAGTGCACCTCTTCGTCGGGCTCCGCATCGGCGCCCAAGTAGAGGAATTCAGTCCGGTAGAGCCCAATTCCGTCGCTACCACGCTCGACGCAATGGGTCACTTCGTGCGGAAACTCGATATTGCCGAACAGCTCGATGCGTACGCCATCGGCGGTTACCGCCGGCAGCTCGCGCAACGTTTCGAGGCGCGCGGCACGAGTGAGGTTTTGTTCGGCTTCGTGCCGATAATGCGCGATGGTCTCTTCGTCGGGCTGTAAAATGACCAGCCCGTTGTAACCGTCGATGATCACCACGTCGCCGCCCGAAATGTCGGTCAAGAACAGCCCCACTCCGACGACCGCCGGGATTTCCAAACCTTGGGCGACAATGGCTGTGTGGCTGCCAGGTCCACCAACTTCCGTGGCAAAACCGCGCACGAAGTCGCGATTGAGATTGGCCGTTTCGCTAGGCGTCAGATTGTGCGCCAGAATGATCACGGGCGAGATCAACTGCGAGAGTTCCTCGCGGCGGCGGCCGAGCAGATTGCGCAACAAACGCTTTTCGATATCAAAAATGTCGTTGGCCCGCTCGGCCAGATAACCGTTCTCGACGGTTTGAAATACCTTGGCATAGCGCCTGAGGCCGCGGCTGACGGCATACTCGGGCGAGTAGTGTCGCTCGCGAATCATGCTGTCCAGTTCGCTTCGCAGCGACGGATCGCGCAGCATCTGAAGGTGGGCCGAGAAAATGGCCCCGTACTGTTCGCCCAATTCGCGCGAAACAGCCTGGCGATTGCGCTCGATTTCGCTGCCGGCGGCCGAAATGGCCTGATCCAGCCGCTCCAACTCGTGTTCGACCGCGTCGCGCGCGACGAACCGCCGAGGGATCCGAAATCCCTCGTTGTCGACCACGAGCGCTTCGCCGACGGTCACACCGGGCGAAACGGCAATTCCTTGTAGTTTTTGCATGTGACGCTCTTCGCGACCACGCCGGTGGGATGCGATGGGACGGACCCTCGGGGCTGCCCTATCGATAATCGACCACTCGTTTGCCGGGCCACTGGCGCCCGCGGCGTAGCCGCGCTGTCGGCTAATCACCCCGTCGGTTGCGCACTGGCGACGTTGCGAGTTTTCTCAGACCGCAACGGTCAGCTGCAAGCGACTGTTTGTTCTGTTATTCCGCGTTTTCGTTCTCGTCGAAGTCGCGCACGACCAACTCCATCAGTGCGGCGGTGGCCGCTTCGGCATCGGGGCCCGTGGCCTCGATGATTAGCTGCGTCCCTTCCACGGCGGCTAGCGTGAGAATGGCCAAGATACTCTTGCCATCCACTCGCTCGCCGTCTTTGATCACTTCAATTCTGGATGCATACTGACTGGCTAATTTGACAAAACCGTCGGCCGGCCGCGCATGGAGTCCCTGCGGGTTGGTTACGACGACGGTTCGAGCCACGGTCTCTTCAGGCATATCGCTCTAGGTTCAATCCGGTTGCAAAACACGGGTTCCATTTCGCCCACTGCTATAGACGTCTAATCGGTTGGTCATGACGCTTTTTTTTCCAGCGCCTATGAGACAAAGCCGTTGTTATCGGCTTCCTCCAACAACAGCCGGATATCGTCGGCCGTCGTCGCCTGTTTGAGAAACTTACAGAATGTGTCATCCCGCAATTGCCTCGAGATATTCTCGAGTGCGCGCAAATGATCACCCGGGCGGTCGGGGGGCGAAATCAACAAGAAAAACAATTGGACTTTTTCGCCGTCCAGGCTGTTGAAATCGATCCCTTCGGTGCTAACGGCGACGGTTCCTACTAGCCGCGGCACACTGGGGTGTTTGGTATGCGGCACGGCGACGCCGCGACCGATGCCAGTGCTGCCTAGCTCCTCCCGCTTCAAGATAGCTTTGACGATACTCTCCACCTCATCGGCGGAAATCTTGTCGGCGGCCAGCAGCGCGCCAATCATTTCGCGGATGGCGCTTTCCTTGTCCTCCGCAGTCAGTTGAGCTCGGATTGCCTCGCTGCTCACAAAATCGCCAAACTTCATACCCTCATATCCTTTCTCACCGTGTCAGGCCGCTTCCCACGGGAGGCTGCCAGTCGTGCGCGGAGCGCGCGTCCAGAGAAGCCTATTACTCGCCGGCGGGTTCGCTCTCTAAAGAGGCCGGCTCATGACGAGGCCCCGTCGTGCGGTGATGGTCCTGCACCTTTTCTTTGTATTTTCGCAACTGCTGCTCGAGCTTGTGGATCACCCCGTCCAGCGCGGCCATCAGGCTCGTGGACTGCTCGGCGGCAACGAAGTCATGCTTATGTTCGGCCGAAACGCGAATATCCACGCTCGGGTTTTGTTCGTGTTCAAGGTCCACGGTCACGTCGATGGCGGAAAGCCGCTCAAAAAGCCGCGCGAGTTTTTCTACCTTGGCCGTGATTTTGGTACGCGTGGCATCGCTCAAGTGCCCGTGTCGGGCGGTAATACTAATCTGCACGGGGTGAGCTCCTCGTTGTCTGACTCGTGAATTGTCTGACTTGTAATCCAGCCGGACTTATGAATTCATCTAACTTATAGAGCAGCCAGAGTTTGTGACTCTCGATGCCCGTCGAACAGGCCATTTTACCGACCTTTGTCGGAACCGACAAACCAAGTCTCGCGATATTCAGTGAAAACCGACTCTCGTTAATTCTACTCATCCCAGTTTAGCCTTTTGCCCAGCGCACGAAAGGGGTGATTGGAGTCGAGCGCTGGCTGAACGGCCGGTGGCGGCCCCCTCGGAGAGGCCGGGCGGGGTGCCCGGGCCGAACAGGAAAGCCCGCGACACGATCGTTTTCGACCAGTCTGAGGCCTAGTCTTTTTGCGGCAATCAGTCCCTGGACAATGGAGTGAAGGTTACAACCGGAAACGGCTGTGCCTTGAAAATGCCGTACCGAGACTGTCAGCCCGCCGCGCAAGTTTCGGCTGAGCTACATTTGAAGAGTCCTGCAGGGTGGGCCTGTGGAGCCGCTGACTTGCTCGAAAACCAAGTATTCCAAGGAGCAACCCGTGCTAAGAATCATCTCCTTGTTCATGGTCCTTGCCGTCGCCTCGCGGGATGCACCCACCGTAACGTTCGATCGAGTCACGTATACGCGGCAATTCGTCAGCACGACGACGGACCTCCGTTTGGCCGAATACGTTGCCCCCGGAGAGACCGTGGAGAGTTGGACGACTTTAGTGGCCGTCCGCAATTTCCCGAAGCTCGACAACCCAGGGACGGCGGTCGCCGAATTTGCCAAAACTCTGAAGCAATCGAATCCGATGGCGCGCTTCGAGATCTCGGCTAAAACAGACGGATCGGAAGCGATGATCGACTGCCTTACCTGGCCTGAAGATGCCTCGTACGCCGAATTCAACGTATTCCGTTATGTCAAGCGAGCCGGCTATCCAGGACTGATCGCATATCAGTTCGCTTATCGATTCACCGACACATCGGACGAAGCCGCGGAGCAATTCAAGAAGGACCGCCAGCGGTGGGTTGACGAGATGTCGCGCGCCGATTTCCCTCTCGATTTCGCAAAGTGAGTTTGATGCTCGCAAAGCGTCGTCGCGCAAGCGGGAGAAGTGCCGGCGTGCACGAGATCAACGACGCAGCTACTCTCGGTTTTTTGCGGGGGAAGATTTCGAACTGGAGCTGGCCGCGGTGTTTCGGGGCGCGATTTTGCCCTTCTTCAATTTGTCTTTCCAGGCATTGACCGCGGTCTTTCGCTTGGCCGTCGAGTCGATCGGATGATAGCCGGAAGTTGCGGGCCCGGTGATGTTTTGCAAGTTCCAAAAGCTGAGCACGCGCATATCCAGCGAGTCGTGATTCAACGCGTCGACCAGATCGCGGTCGGCGCCGTTCTTTAGATCTTCCGAAGTGTAGCCCCACAACATGCGGAACAAAGCTGGCGCGTCGGCCCCACGCTGCTTTTCCAAGGCCGATCGCACCTGGCCTGCCGTTTCGGGGTTGCGGGCCACGGCCGAACGCAATTCCTCGATGTAGATGGGCCAGACGTTCTTTTCGTCCTTATCGTTGAGCGCTTCGAGGCAGGCGTCAAAACTTCCTAAATAGCAGCCGCTGCGGATGGCTAGCGAGCGCACCTCACGACGACGGTTGGTCGACAACTCCTTCAGAATCAACGAGCTCGGCCGGTCCGGTATAAGTTGCGGTTCCAACTGTGTCGTCGCTTGCCGTTCGAAATCGGACATGGTCTCGTTCGTGACCCATTTTGGAAATTCTCCGTCGGGCAACTCCGGGATGCCGTCTCCCATGATTGCGCGCTGAGCGGGGGCCTGTAATTCGACCGGAGCGGCCTCGCCCTCGCGAACGCGCATCAAACCGCTAGTGGCATAAATCTGAGCGGACAGCGGCGCCGGAGCAAATGGATCTTTACCAGGTGGCAAAACGCGACGAACGTCCACGGCCAAGGTCGATTCGGAATCGACAAACGTCAGCTGTGGTTCCTTGTCATCCAATTTCAATTGCAGCGAGTTTCCCGCCTTTCCAACGGTAAGCATCAAGAACCGGCCGAACTCGATCGAAACGATGGGTATGCCTTGATCGGTCCAACCCACCAGTTCGAACAGCGCGGCCCCATCGGCTTGCAATGAAATGCTGTTGCTGAGCGTCACCGTCGGTCGGAACAGTGGCAACGACAGCAATCGGTCCCCCTTGGCCAGTGGCGACATGGCGGCCAATCGCTTCCAACTGCCGGAGGCCGGATCGAATTTCAACAACACCTCACCGCGCTCACCGCGCTTCGAGAAGTAACGACCAAATCCTTCGGCGCCTGGGTCTGCCCGATCAACTGCCGGCGCGCCAGACTTTGGGTTTTCGGCAGACGGTTTGTCCGCACCCTCTGCTTGCGGCACACCGTCAGGCGGATTCACTTTGGCCGGGTCAGCCTCGGGTGGCACACCCGGCGCGGGCGGTAGCGGTCGAGCCACGGCTTTGCCCGCTGGATTCATTCTGCCCGCAGGAGCCCCAACTTCATCGTCTGCGACCGGTGCCTGTCCGGGCTGATCGGGAATTGTGGTTGGCGGATTTTCGTCCGGCTCAGGCGCTGGTGGAGCATCAGGATCATCGCCGACCGACTTGTCGGGTGCCTTTTCGGCAGACGTCTCGTCGCCAAGCGCTTTTCCTGGTGCGGTCAAAGGGGCAGGCTGTTGGGAGGCGGCCGGCTGACGTGAAATGGAACTGTCGTCGCCTTGCGTGGCCGTCGCAGCCGACTCGTCGGCCGCGCCCCCCGCTAAGTTCGTAGCTTCGTTGGAAGGTTTGTCGGTGTCTTGTTTCGCTGGGTCTGCGTTGTCCGTCGGGGCTTGCACCAGGGTGGCCACTTGCGCTCGCCATTGATCCGGGCCAAAAACGAGCAGACCGCCGCAGGTGAGCAAAGCCGCCACTATGACGGCCGCGGCAACTGGCCAGAAGCGCGATCGCGGCTCACGCAAATACTCGGGAACTTCCGGCTTGGCGCGGCGGGTAGCCATTTGGACCGGTGGTGGAGTACTCGAACCGGCTGTTTGCTTCCGTCCGCCGATTTGAGCGGGTTCGTTTCGAACTGCATCGACTTGAATGGGGGGCGCGTCGACATGCGCGGCGAGCTGATACATACGCTGGCGCGAGTCCGCGGCGATCTCGGCCGGTTCGCCTAATACCAAAGTGAGGATCTGATGGCACGAAGCGACTTCGGCCAGGTGGACATCCGACTCCAAGCAGATCTTTTCGAATTCCGGAACCCGGTCGCCCGAGAGCGTATTGTCCAAATACTCGGCCACGGTATTGGGGTCGGCAGCCAGCCCGCGGCCAATCACGGGTGGAACCCCCAGCCGCAACCGGCGGATGCAATCGCGCGAGCGATGCACCAGATTCGTGGCAAATTCGCTTTCTTCGATCTTCTTACCGATGTCGTCGGTATCCTCGGGTTCGAGGATATCATCCAAATATGCCAACATCGTTCGCAAAGTCAGTCGCATGCTTGCACCCATTCCTATTCAAACCGGCGCGTCCGAATTTCGCCAGAGAGCTGTTCTCGGACGCGCGCGTACATCTAGCTGTAGTTATTAGTGGGCCTGCGGCGTCCCGAGCGTACAAAAACGGTGGAATTCTTTTTGAGAGGTGCTGGCGCTAACCGACGTAGGCAGCTACCTGCAATGGCGCAAGTCGTTTTGCAAGCGGCTTTTGGTGAGCTATCGAGGCCGCTGGGGTCGGGACGGTGGAAAGGCCATTAGAGCAGTGGTTGATCCAAGCCAGACAAACGCTGCCACGACGATCGGGTGCAGCGAGGGCTCGTGGGAGACATTCGGACTCTCCCAATCCGCAACTTGCCAGCCATAGCTGCCACGCACCCACTTGGTCGATTGCGCTCGCAAACGCGGGTCGGGTCCAGTGATTTCCGAAACTGCCAGCGCTAGGATCACCAAGACGACAAATAATCCGGCAATTGCCCAGCGATGTCGGGCCTTGAACATGGATAGCCACGGGAATGGGGGTTTTGTTCCGCGAGTGCGGCGGACCGGCAGCCGGCTGCCGAGCTGGAGCGCGGGAACTTGGCCAATTGCCCAAGGCATTTCGCGAGCCAGGGCAAAAGGCAAGCGGAGTTCGCGGCGCAAACCCAGGTAAAATCAGCGCTTTCGAGATCCTGCCGCGAAAACGGCCGAGAGAATGGAGTGGTTTTTTGCCCCGAGCCGGGAAAATAAGATGCAAAAACACAACATCGCCGGGCGCGACGCAGGAGATCGTTGAACATGCCGCTGCTTGGAGACTAAGGGGTTCTGTGGGCCCCGCAAGCAATTAGCCCGCAGCGGCAAAATGATGATCAAAATGATTTTCAACCCCCATTTTCGTGTACGCAATTTCGCGTGTAGAATTGAGTTGTGGCGCGGCTTTGGAAACTTGCGTCTGGGGTGTCTCATCGGAGTACGGCACGTGTCGTCTCAAGATCGAATTCGTCGACAGCAGTTAGTGCAGCAGGCCGAGGGCTATATCGAACTCGGAATGGCGCGGCATGCGCTCGACGTGTTGGCGCGCCTCGGTGCACCCGAGTCGCTCCCCGATCACGCTTTGTACCTGCAAGGCGAAGCGCTGCGCGAGCTGGGTCGATTTCAAGAGGCGCTCGAGCCGCTGAATCGGGCGGCCGCCGGCAGCCCGAGCAACATCCACATTTGGCTGGCGCTGGGCTGGTGCCACAAGCGAAACGGCCGGATCGATCTGGCCATCGAATCTCTGGAAGAAGCGCTGTCGCTAGAGCCGAACGATGCGCTGATCAACTACAATCTGGCCTGCTATTGGTCACTTGCGGCTAACAAGCACCGGGCACTTTCGTATTTGTCGCGGGCTATCGATTTGAAAGACGATTACCGCTCGCTGGTGGCCGGCGAGCCCGACTTCGACGCGATCCGCTCGGACCCGGGCTTTCAATCTCTGGTGCGGGTGACGGTGTAGGAGTCTACTTTTCCCGGGCGAGCATCCCGCCCTCGCGCCGTGCTTGCGACGCGTCCGCCCAAAACGTCAGAGTCCTCGACCTGATGCGGTTAGGTCGAGGACTCTGCTTTTGTCGAGTGCGATGCGGAATATTCGCTTAGAAAGCCCAAGCAACGCCGGTCATCACGCCGTGGAGAATCAGGTCGCCATTCTGCTTGACCTGGGCAAAGCCGGCGGTGTCGGCCAGGAAGGGCAGTACCTGGTTGTCGGCCAACGCGACGT
>JAYVCO010000547.1:0-2248 GCA_043749935.1 Planctomycetia bacterium | reverse complement strand
CGCACAGCGATGGAAGCAAGGCCGCGTCGGCCGCATGCACCGGCCCGGCGGGCTCGGCTTGCCAGCCCAATAGCCGAACCCGATGCGTCAACCCCTGCGATTTGACGGCCTGGGCCAACTGCGACTGCATCTCTCCCGAGCCGGCCACAAGCAACCGCCACTTGGTGCGGGAGCGGAGCACGTCGAGCCGCGCGGCAATTTCGGCTAACAGCAGCGGCTGTTTTTCCGCTTCCAATCGGCCCTGGTACAAAATGACGAACTCATCATCGCTCGATGACCACTGTGCGCGGTAGTTGGCTCGCTGCGCGGCGCGGTGGGCGGGGTGGAAGGCCTGCAAGTCGACTCCGTTGTAAACCGTGACGCAATTGTCGGCGGGAATCCAATTCTCCGCGGCAACCAAATCCCGCTCTTCGTGGTTTACAAAGAGCATGCAATCGCAATAGTGGGCAGCTCGGCGTTCCAATCGCTTGTACAGCCAACGCCGCGATTTAGGGACAAACTCGTGAAACGAGAATCCTTGAACGTGGTGAACCACAATCGGTACTCCAGAGCGGCGCGCGGCCAGGCGGCCCAAGTAGCCCGGTTTCGACGAGTGCGTGTGCACGATCTGGAAATCGTATTCCTTGAAAATGGTCCGCAACTGGCGATAGGCTTGAAAGTCTTGCCAGGCGTGAAGCGGCCGGTCGAGCTGGGGGACGAAATGGACGGGAATTCGCCGCGACGCCAGTTCTCTGGTGAGCGGCCCGGGCTCTTTGCAAATCACGTGAATCTCGTAGCGCGAACGGTCGAGCTGCTGGAACAACTCGAGCATCGCGCGCTGCACCCCGCCCATGACGGGAAACAATTGGACGTGACAGATTCGTATCGTGCTACTCGAAGCCACCGCGATCTCTCATGGATCCGTGCGCGACCTCGACAGCCGCGTGGACCCATTTTGAGGCCCAGGCAACGAAACGCAAGGCGAATCGGCGCCGCCAGCCCAGATGCCAAGGATTCAAGTGCAGCGACTGGTCTGGTGAGTCGCGGCCTTGGGCAACTACAATTGGCGGTAGGCACGGCGCAACAGCCTGGTTTGAAGTCGTATGCTGCGCGTCATCAAGAAGTCGAAGGCAAACTGCTCAATGCTGGAACCCGTCGGAGCAGGACCGAGCCCTACCGAAGCGCCGCTCGTGACAAATCACCGCCACATCCTGACCAGCGCGGCCATGCTGGGCTCCGCGACGATCCTGGTCAAACTCGCGGCGTTCGCCAAGGAATGGCTGATCGCTCGCCGATTTGGCGTCAGCGACGAGTTGGATGCCTTTCTGGTTGCGTTTCTGATTCCCTCGTTCGCCGTCGCTGTCGCGGCCGGCTCGTTCGCCTCGGCGTTCATGCCCACGTACATTCGGGTCCTCGATCAACAAGGACCCGCGGCCGCTCGAAAGCTCGCGGGCAGCGTTTTGGTCTGTGGATTGATCGTTCTGACGGCAATCACCTTGATCCTCGCCGTGACGGCTCACACGCTGCTCCCTTGGGTCAGCATGGGCTTCGACGAATCGAAATTGGCGCTGACCGAGTCGCTGTTCCATGTCGTCTTGGGCATTCTGCTGGTCAGCGGATTGTCGGCCGTTTTTTCCGCAGTCCTGAATGCCCACGGACATTTTGCGATCACGGCAGCGGCGCCGATGACGATACCCGTCGCCACGGTGATCGTGTTCTGGTTTTTCCAGGAGCGCTATGGGATCTATGCGTTGGCCGCCGGGACAATGTTGGGATTCCTGCTCGAGTCGTGCGTGCTGGCCGCGGGCATGCGTTTCCATGGCCTCTTGCCACGGCCCGGTTGGAGCGGTTCGCACGCCAACCTTTCGCATGTCGGCACGCAATACCTGCACGTGACCATCGGCTCGCTGTTGATGAGCAGCTCGATCGTCGTCGACCAATCGATGGCCGCCAGCCTAGGAAGCGGCAACGTTTCGATTCTCAGCTATAGCAACAAAATCGTGAATCTTGTGTTGAGCATGGTCGCCGTCAGCTTGAGCACCGTGCTGTTTCCGCAATTCTCAAGGATGATTACCGCTGGGCAATGGGTCGAATTGAAACGAACGGTTCGTGCCTACACGAAAATCATCCTGCTGGCTTCGATTCCGGGCGTGGCCTTGCTGGCTTTACTGTCAGAACCGCTGGTCCACTTACTATTCGAGCGCGGCGCGTTCACGCCGGCAACGACCCGAGCCGTCAGCCACGTGCAGATCTATTACACGCTGCAAAT
>JAYVCO010000546.1:0-2249 GCA_043749935.1 Planctomycetia bacterium | reverse complement strand
GATGGTCATTCGTTCGGCTGCGGTCGTGTTGAGCCAGTGCTTGGCTCCATTGCGCAGGCGGCGACGGGCACGAGAAGTGAGGGTGTCCCAAGCAACATTGGGCACATGCTTGGCAAATGCCGCGCGGGCAGCCAGTTCGGACACATCGTCCGAGTCCGTGAATTGCAAGCACAGTCCGCTGGCTTCTTCGATTGCGGCCGGGTGCAAATAGTTTTCCAACGACCTTTTGCTGGTCACGACCGCGCGGCAACGGGGACGAGCGTTGAGCTGCGCTGCCAACAGCAGACGCTCGTCGGTGACGGGCGGAGCTTCGCGGTCGTACAGATGTAGCTCGTTGCAACCGAGCGGACCCAGTCGCAGCAGCCACTGCCGAAAATCGCCGCCGCCGGCCGGGACAAAAATCAGCCGGCCATTTTGCTCTAGTTCCGTTAGGTCCGGCAAGGCGGCGTCCGCAGAGTGGAGGAGCCGGCTGATCCGGCCGAGCATGGCAATGTCGTGTCGTCCCTCGACAACCAACAGCAGGATGGGACGAACGGAAGTGTCAGGCGGCTGAACGGAGACAGATTTAGACGATAGAGTGAGGGTCATGCTCCCTGTTGGTGTTGGGCCTGGGATACAGAATTATTCGTGTGAAATTCACTGGTCAATTGTTCGCCAGTGGTCGTGCCCAAGGCACGTTCGAGTAGCTCGCTCGCTGCGCGACAGCTGGGGCCGTCAAAGCCCTTAGTTTCCAGGTGACTTTCGCCGCTGGGCGAGATTACGACTTCGATCGTTTTCACGTAGCACCTCCCGTTACCTGGACCGTGAGCCGGATCGAGCCATCGGCCAGTTGTTGCTCGGTCACGCCGTGCCCCTGACGACGGGCTTCCAGGCGAACTTTTTCGGCGGCGTACCCCTGCAGAAAATGGCCCAGGTGCCGCTCGTCCCCCCAGCGTCCGCCGAAATGGTCGTAGCTCAGCTGGCCAGTCGCCGTATCGCAAACGACCGGATAGCGCCAGTCGGGGAGCTGCACGGAGAGTCCCGTGGCTTCCTGGCCGGCGAACAGTTTGAAGGTGCCCTGGAGCGGCTCGGCCAACCCGAGCCGCCTGCAGGCGGCCCGGATTGCGATGGGGTCGCGAACTTGGGTCTGGATTTGCACAATGTGAGACAATGGTGCTCCTTACTTAGGATGACGTGAGTGGGGAATGGACCGTAAATTCACCTGCCAGCAGGTTGAATGACGTGTCGACGTCGAGCGGCAATCGCCGCAGCCAACGGGTGAATTGATGGATCATCAACCCGGCAGCAATACTGGCTGCGTAGATCGTGCTGCGGGAGGTGCATGTTCCGACTTGGGCGTCAGCCTGGGCAAATAGCGTGGCGGCATAGTGCTCGCGTGTTGCCGGGCAAGCTGCCACCAGGACGCGCAAGACTTCACCCAGCATGCGGCCGTCAGCCCAGAAGGGGCCATGTTGACCGGCCGACCGCCAGATCGCGGTGCGGGCCGAGATCGAATCGACACAGCAGAACATGGCCGGTCCAATTGCATGCTTGGGCCGAAATCGGTCACAGACCGCCTCAACCTGTATGTCCGAGTCAATCTGCCGAATCGCCGCAGCCGTGGCCACGACCTTGGGCTGACCGATGTCGCTTGCCCGGTATCCTTGCGTGGTGATGTTAGTTGCCTCGACCGTGTCGAAGTCAAACAAGCGGATGCGCGTTGTTCCGATCGCCGCCAATTGCAAAGCCACCTGACGGCCGATTGCTCCCACGCCAACGACGGTCACCGCCAAGTCGTTCAACATCGGGCCGGGCACCAACTCACGTTGCCTCGCGAACCGGTCTGAGTCCAAAGACCTGGTCCCAGATGGAGTCAAACTCATCGAATCCTCCTTCCTGTTGGGCAGTCGGTTCCAGAAGGTTGCCGGCAACTTCTTCGGGCGGCCAAGCAGCCGCACGCACGTTTGACCAATATTCGCATTCCCAAGCCGCAAATTCAGTCGCGGCAAAGGGCCGGCTGTAGTCGACGGCAACCTCCAGCCTCGTTTCACAGCCAGGGCCGATGTTGAATCGCAGGCGAGCATAGGTCGGACCGTCCGCCGCCACGATGAACATCAGGGCCCAGTCCGTGCTACCGAAGACGCGCGCAAAGGTTGTTTCATCGGTCGGGCTCGGGTGGGGACAGTCACCCGGATGCGTATGGAGCCACAAGCGGGCGAATTGTTCGGGCCGGCGACCGGCGTCAACTTGGGAATCGAAGAAGTCGGCCA
>JAYVCO010000545.1:0-4783 GCA_043749935.1 Planctomycetia bacterium | reverse complement strand
GTCCGTGGATGATGCCAAGCTGCTCGAGCACTGGCCGGCCGATTTTCGGATCACTGCCGACTATCAAGTTGCCGGAAACTCGCTGATCACCGACTACACGATCGAGAATCCCGATTCGAAGCCCCTGCCCTTTGGTTTCGGAACGCACGCGTACTTTCGCATTCCGTTAGGGGGAGCCGACGGCGCCCAATGCCGCGTGACCGTTCCGGTCGAGCACAGTTGGGAGTTGGAAGGGCTGCTGCCCACCGGACGAAAGACCTCGCCAAAAGTCGTCGCCGAACTGTCGCACGGGATGGCCGCGGGCACGATGAAACTCGATCACGTGTTCAGTGGTTTGAAATTCGACAATCACCGCTGCTCCACGACGATTCACGATCCCGATAGCAAGAGTACGATGACACAGACGTTCGACGATCAATTCGTGTCATGTGTCGTTTACAATCCGCCACACCGCGAAGCCTTGTGCATGGAACCGTATACGACCATTCCCGATCCATTCACACTCGGCGAAAAAGAGATCGAAACAAACCTTCGAATCCTGGCGCCGGGCCAGACATTTCGCACTCGAATTGAAATCCGTCTCGATTGATGCTGGCGCTCGCTCGGTCAATGCTGGCGCAAGGCGAACCTGCGAATCATTGGAGCATTGCAATGACTTACTTGGCAGGTATTCGGTTTGGTCACTGTGCCCTGCTGCCTGGAAAAATATTCGGATTCGCGTTTTGTTGCGCGCTCTTGATATTCCCTTCATCGTCGCTGCGCGGGGCAGACGCCGGCCGGCGGCCCAATGTCGTACTGATCATGACCGATGATCAAGGCTGGGGCGACTTTGGGTTTCACGATAATCCCCACGTAAAAACGCCGCACCTCGACCGTTTTGCCTCCGAAAGCACGGAGCTGACGCAGTTTCATGTTTGCCCGGTATGTAGCCCGACCCGCGCTAGTTTGTTGACGGGGCGCTATAACTATCGAACCGGCGCGATCGACACCTACCTGGGTCGCTCGACCATGGCCGGCGATGAAGTCACGTTGGCCGAGATGTTTTCCGCGGCCGGTTATCGAACGGGCATTTTTGGCAAATGGCATTTGGGCGACAACTATCCATCGCGACCCATCGATCAAGGTTTTCAAGAGGCGCTGGTCCATCGTGGCGGTGGAATTGGGCAACCGGCCGATCCGCCCGGCAATCGCTACTTCGATCCCGTGCTAGTACACAACGGCAAAGAAGAAAAAACTCACGGATATTGCAGCGACGTGTTTACCAATGCCGCGATGCATTTCATTGAACAGCACCGCAATGAACCGTTCTTCGCCTATCTGGCATTCAATTGCCCACACACTCCTTTGCAGGTGCCGCCAGAGTATCACGAGCACTATCAAGGTCTGAAGTTGGACGAGGAAACGGCCAAAGTCTATGGAATGATCGAGAACATCGACGACAATCTCGGTCGATTGTTCGCGAAGCTGAAGACGCTCAATCTGGAAAACGACACGATTGTCTTGTTTCTCACCGATAACGGTCCTCAAGGCCGACGGTATAACGGAATCCTACGAGACTTGAAAGGTACCGTACACGACGGCGGCATTCGAGTTGCTTGTTTGTTGCGTTGGCCAGGCAAGTTCCGGCCGAAATTCCAAGTCGCCCAAATTTCGGCCCATATCGACATCGCGCCCACGCTCTTGGAGGCGACTGGGATAAAACGGCCCGAACACGTGGCTTTCGACGGGATCAGCTTGCTTCCAATTCTGTTTGGCCAGCGGAAAGACATGCCGGACCGATTGCTGTTTTTCCAGTGGCATCGCGGCGACGAGCCGGAGAAATTTCGCGCGTGCGCCGTGCGGTCGCCGCGTTACAAGCTCGTGCAACCCGAGGGTCGCGAGGGGCTGCCGAAGTTCACGCCCGCTTGGGCCTTGTATGACATGACGGCTGATCCGGCCGAACAGCACAACATCATCGATGCACATCCCGAGGTGGCCGCCGACTTGAAAGCAGCGTATGAAAAATGGTTTGCCGACGTCGGCAGTACGCGGGGATATCCGCCGCCGCGAATCATCGTTGGCAGCCACCATGAAAATCCCGTCGTTTTGACCAGGCAAGATTGGCGCGGGCCGGAGGCGGGCTGGGGCGACAATAGTCAGGGTTATTGGGACCTCGACGTCCAATCCGCCGGCACATACGACGTCACGTTGCGGATGCCCGCAAGTCAGTCGCCCACGACGGCTCAGTTGCGGCTCGGCCAGGCGGAGCTAACGCAGATGCTGCCGGCAGGCGCGGACCACGTGGTTTTCAAATCCGTGCAACTCGAAGCTGGCACCGTTCGGCTCCAAGGGGTCGTCCAGCGCGCCGGACGCACGGCAGGAGTGCATTACGTGGATATTTTTTGGCGCCCAACGGTCGGATTGCAATAGGTGCCAACGGAACTGCCGCAACGCTCCCCTCACACTGAAATCCTAAATCGAAAAAAAGCGGGCGGCCTTTTTTGAAAGGCGCCCGCTTGCTTTGATCGTTGTTGTATCTGGATCAGCTTTCAGTTACCGCCCGCGGCAGGCGCGGCGGATGCACCGCCCGGAAGCTTGCCTTGCTTGATCAGCTCACCGAAGGTAGGCGAGCTGCCGTCGCTGGCGCTCGATTTCTCACCGGCCACTTTCTCGAGCATTTCTTGGATTTTTGCCGTGTTTTTGGCATCGGTTTTCTTGAGCAGCTTGGCAAGTGCCTTGCCATAGTCGTTGCGCGTTTTCTTGTTCATGCCTACGTGGCAAACATTGCACTTGGCCTTCGTCACCGCCTCGGCCAATTCTTTCTCGGGCCCGTCGGCCGCGTCCTTCTTCACATACTTGCTTTCGAATTCTTTCTTGAAGGCATCGACGCCGTAGGCCGGTTCGATTCTTGCCAGTAGGGTACCGGTGACAAAGCCGCACAGGGCCAACAAAAACACATTCTTCATAACGCTGGATCTCCGAATGAAAATCGACCTGCCAACAGCGGCGGCTGGGGGCTCTGCACGAGCGTTTTCTAGGCAGGAATTAAGTGGTGGGCTGTCCGCTGATGCCTCCTAGTAGAATCGCTCTCTGGGAGGCTGTCAAGCGAACCGAACTTGCAGTAGTTTCCTAAAGTTGTGTTGCTGGCTGCCGTAGCTCACTTCTTCTTTTTGGTCGGTTTCTGATTCTCAAATGCCAATTCTGCTGCATGCAAGTCGAAAGGCTCAATCACCATCACGGTATTAGATGAACCAAGGGCCGTGGTGTATTTGTAGGTGCCAACCACTTCATAGACGCTCCTCAGCGCTATGGGTGTTGTGTCAGCCCGATTGGCTGTCGATTCACCGCGTACCAAAACCGTCCAAGTGACCCCAGCGGCGTCGAGCTTCACAAGCATTCGCTGTTCATCGACGACTTGAAATAACTGTCCTAGCCCGGCACCCGGGGCATAGCCAATTTCACCCACCACGAATGGAGTTTGAAGTGTCGGGATTGTGAGCTTTCGACGTGCTTTTATGTCCACAAGCAATTTCTTCAAATTCATGATCGCCGGATCACTTTTTTGGCCTGCCGCCTTTCCCCTCTGCCTAGGCTTTGACCTTGAACTGAAATCCGATATTTGCTTCTCAATGTTAGCGATATCGAGTGGCCGAAACCGTTCGCAGGCGTCCAGGAAAGCTCTAATCTTTTCGGGCGTAGGCTCCGCTGCAAGATTGGCGTTGGCTGCCATGCACAGCGCGAGGGCTGCAATTAGTTCCCAAGTGCCAGTCCTCGCTATTTCTTTGCGTTTTCTCATCATGTCCGCCTTACTTTACCAGCTCGGCCAGCGAGATTTTCATCGCATCCGCAAACTTCTGGAGCATGCTCAATCGTGGGTCTTTGGTCTGGTTTAGAAACTGCCTCTCCAGTTGCCTCAGAAGCACCGCTAGGGATCGCTTTGCGCTGAACGGGTTGGCAGCGTCCGTTGTGCCAATCGCGAATGATACCATCGGCCTCCATAACCTGCGAGCAATTCCGCAAGCTTGGGCAATTGCTCGACCGGCTCACGATCATGGAGGGACAGTTCTCGCAGGAATTTCGAATCCGTCTTGACGATCCGAAAGAGCAAGCCGATTCCGTCGAAAAACCACGGTCCTAAATCCAGCACACATGTCTAGGACACTACCAAACTCTCTCTTAACGCAGTCCATGAAACCGTTATGAGGTCATGGCTTACGACCCATCGAGAGCGCGCTGAACCGCACGTCCGTTTTTCCCATCGGGCTTGTCGTCCGTGAGCGGATCGGCCGGCAAGAGTGGCAACTGTGCGGCAATGCATCCCAAGTTGAAGCCGTCGGCCGCGGCACCCAAGGCAGGATTACTAGCCAACCCCGATTCCAAGACATAGTCGCTCGGAGTGTGTGCGTGAAAAGCTCGCTGGGCACCCGGAAGATTTTTCCATACGACCGCGTCCTTTGTCGCGAAATGGGACCGGTCAGCCCAATAGCGCTGCCAATCTTCGAAACGCATTTGCTTCGAGGCGGTCTCTCCGGCGTTGTTCAGGATTCTCCAAAATACGTCGAAGCCGGCGAAATCGTTTCGGTCTCCACGCCATTGCAATTGGCTTAAAAACTCCTCGACGCTGTCCGATCCGCGCTGTTCGATGAGCGGCGGTTTGGCGGTCGACACCAAGATACTGTCATTGCAATTGATTTCCGTTCGCAATTGATACGGTTCACTTTCGCTATTGGTCAACAGCGCCACGCCGTTGTGCATCATTGCCGTGACGTGGCGGATGTCGAGCCGCAGATGCCGTTGTTGGTTC